>CAIVPF010000036.1 GCA_903907745.1 uncultured Cytophagaceae bacterium
ACTAGAATGTTTTTAGGACCGCATAAAAAGGTATATCACCAAATCGCGTTTAAAAGTTCATAAAAAAAGCCCGAAAGGGCTTTTTTTATGAACAAGATATGCATGGTATTACTTAGCTTTTAAAGAGCTTAAAAATTCCACCACATCTCTGATTTCTCGTTTCGACATCAGCAAGCCCATTGGCGGCATGCCTGATGGCGCATTTTCTCTTGATTTAATTCTCGAAACAGCGATTTTAAGGGGTTCGGCTTCGTTGGTCTTCAATTGAATTTCATGGTCATTTTCTGAAATCAAAGTTCCCGAAACTTCCTGACCATCTTGTAAACGCAAGCTTACTGTTCCATAGCCTGGCGCGATACGAGCACTCGGTTCTATCAAGGCCTGTAAGATTTGTTCCCGTGTAAGGCGACTTCCGATTCCTTTTAAGGATGGACCTACGATTCCACCATCTCCGCCTGCATTGTGACAACGAATACACTGAACGATTTGGTTGCGGTAAAATATACCATACCCAACCTGCAGATTACCCCCAAATAATGCCTCTTTATATTCATCGGTTAATGTTCCTTTGGTTTTTAAAGCATCTAATTTGGCGATTAATTTTTCTGATTTCGTGGCTTCGACCGCCTCCATCAAATCCAATTTGATTCCACTCGGTAATTTAGCGCCCACCATCTTATCGATTAAATCGTTTAAAATGTCTGAAGTATTCGCCACATTCATTTTACCCATGGCCTGCAATAATTGTTGCTGCTCCGGTAAACTACCCTTCTCAAAGATTGGGTTTGTGATATTCGGTAAATCTGTTTTTGAAATCACAATCTTATTTAAATTCCCCAAGGCAGCGCCACGAACCACTCGATCCGCATCATCCATTCCTTTTTGAAGAATTAAGCTCAAATTTGGATCATTTAGTACCGTTAAGGATTGCAATTGGGCGGTGCGAACTTTGGCACTTGGATGATTCACAAAGATTTGTGTTTGTTCGGAACGAAAATCTTGGATCTTTAATTCAGCCAATAATTTTCCTGTCGCAATTAAAACCTCTGGATTCGCACTACGTAAAAATGCCGGAATTTTAGGAAGAATTTTCGCTACCACGTCTGCCGGATTCCGGTTTAATGGACCCCGATGACGTCCATCCACGCGGTCCATCACGGATGGATTCGCCCAGGAACCTAAGGTCGCTATCGCTTCCGCCCGAATCACATCACTAATGTCCGAACGTTCCGAAAATTGAACTAATAAATCAATTTCCTTTGCCGTTCCCACCCGTAAACAAGCATTGATCGCACGACGCAATAAGGCCTCTCCTTTCCAGGCTGAATTATGTAAACTCGCCGCTAAGGCTGGTAATGCCTCCGGTATCGACTCATCATCGTTGATTGCACGTGCCGCTTCCGTGGCGATGTATTCATCCGCATCTTGCAATGAATTTGCCACTCGTGGACTCGCTAATCTACGCAATACTAATACCGAAGCGATGCGCAAGGAACGATTAGATGATTTCTGAAGAGCCACGATCGGTTCTTCCTTGCCTATCCGAGAAAGCGCTAAAACTGCCGCATGGCGAACGTATAAGTCTTGATCTTGATTGCGCTCTAATAAGGCAATTAATTCCGGAATTGCTTTGGTCGATTTAATCCGACCTAAGGCCTGTGCCGCGAAGAAATTGACTCTCAGCGCCTTAGAAGCTAATAAACGAATTAATTCATTTTCAGCAGGAACATATAATTGATCTCCTAAAACTTTCGCCGCTTGTGCTTGAATTTCGGAATCGGAATCGGCTAAATAGGGAATTAATTGCTCGCCTAAGTTTCTGTTTTTTTCGATCAATTGGCCCATGCCCCACATGCCATGTACGCGCGCTAATTGATTTTCTTTTTGAGCCAAAGCCTTCTCAAATGAAGCATTTTGGCCACGCATCGCTAATTCAAATTGCGCTTTTAAGCGAACTCGCTGGTCTGCATAGGCCAATAGCTCATACAATTGATCGATGCTTTGTTTCTCATAATCTTGTTGGATATAGGCTTTCGTCTGTTTCCGCTCGGCTTCTAAATCCTTTCCATTCGCGTCGACGTCGAATTTCCAGATGCGACCGTAGTTTTTGGTATCCCAACCAAACACCCAATCCGCCGCATATAAAGCACCTTCCGGACCAAAACGAATGCCGGTAGGTAAAATGCCGCTCACCACATCTACTTCGGATTTGAAGTCAAAACTGGCGCCTTTGGGTTTTAAATCGAATGACCAAATATGCGAGTTGTTCGCATTTCCCACAAACTCAACCAAGAAGAATTTATCCGTCCATTTCTTTCCAAGGGCTGTTCCTGGGTTGTATAACATCCCCGTAGGTCCATTATGGAAATTACGAATCGGTGGAATGATGTAGGCGGCTTGGCCTTCCCAACGAGGCACGAATAATTTTTCATCCATCCAAACCTTATATAAGTTGTTCGTCGGATCCGTGTATTTTCCGTATTGCCAGTTCGACCGCCATCCCGCATCCGAACCTTCAACCACGTGAACCAAACGCTCGCTTTCACCCGGATGATCCCCATCGTTATCGGAACTGATTAAATTACCATAATTATCAAATACGAATTCATGCGTATTCCGTAATCCCGCAGCATACACTTCGAAATTACTTCCATCCGGATTCGAACGTACAATGACGCCGGAATTCGGGAATTTATAATTTTTTCCATCCAGCGCCGTGATGTTGGCGCCAATGTCCCCGATTTGCCAATAAATCTTGCCATCCGGTCCTTCGATCACGCCCGACATCCCATGTCCACCAAAACCGATGTGCACCCCATAACCATGGGATATGGACACAGGATTCGTCCAAAGGGCTTTTTTATGCGTATTTTCCAAACGCCACAAATCAGGACCTACCGCGATGAAGGCATCTTTTTTACGGACCAAAATACCCCCAGATACGTCGGTGATTTCTTCGTTGAAGCCATTAAACACCCGAGTGGACAAATCGGCAAAACCATCGCCGTTTTTATCTTCGATTTTCCAGATTTCCTCCTTCTCCACCGCTAGGTCTTTC
Source organism: uncultured Cytophagaceae bacterium (assembly GCA_903907745.1). Taxonomy (GTDB): domain Bacteria; phylum Bacteroidota; class Bacteroidia; order Cytophagales; family Spirosomataceae; genus Aquirufa. Next base: position 3,059 of record CAIVPF010000036.1, read on the forward strand.
CAATCATGAGAACCATCGCCATTTAAATCCTTGAGCCATTCGTTTTCCGTACTTTTCTCTGGTGCGAAGGTTTTGCGTAAAAAGGCCCGACGGTCCTCCACACTTTGCAAACCGATGGACTCGGTCATCCAATCGCGATGACCGCGGATGTCAAATTCAGAGTTTTTTTGACGGTTAGTACGCGTTAAAAACACAGCTCCTTGGTCATCGATGTCCATGGCCACCGGGTCAATGGCTAGGGAATCGGAGGCCCAGCGCGTCATGACTAATCCAGGCGCTAATTTAATCGGTGTTTTTTCCCGAAGGGCACTGGCTTTTTCGGCCAAATTGTCTTGATCCTCCAAAATCACCTGGTAGGTATCTTTTTCTAATTTGTTCATGCAGGAGAAGGTGAGCAATTGGCTCATGCATGCGGCGATAATTAATTTTTTATTCATGGTCTTAGTTTTCTTCATCCATCATACTGCGACGTTGTTTCGCAGCTTGTTTGGTGGTTTTAAATCGGTAATTAAAAGTCAAATTCAACTGTGTCAAACGGCCTTGGCTATCTGCGCGGGTATAAAATCCAGTCCCCATTGTCTCAGAACGCATGATACGAGAACTAAATACGTCGAGGACATTCAAGGTAAATGTTCCGTTGCCATTCATCACATCTTTACTAGCGGATACGTCCATCCAGCTCATATAACCGCGGGTTCCTTGCGGCGTTTTTTGCGGCGCTTCGTAGTTAGCCCGAACTTGCGCGTCGATTCCAGCCCCTAATTTAATACGAGAAGTGTGACGAACAAACCAAGAATAGGTATCGGAGTAAAAATTCGCACTTAAATTTCTTGCATCCGTCACGGCGCGGAAAAGATTTAGGCTTAGATCAGCCTTCCAGGCTTTGGTCAGGTTATAAGAACCGGTCATTTCGGCGCCCATGGATTGCATGTTTGAGAAGTTATAGGGCAATCGTTTGCTATAACCGTTCGCATCCACGGTACGGATTTGATCGATTTTCCCAGTCGTATTTCGGTAATACAGGGAGGAGCTGATGCTTCCATTTGCCAAAAATTTCAAATGCCCGAAATCAAATGAATCGGTGAATTCTGGATTTAAATCTGGATTACCTGAGAAATAGTTCCGGTTGTCCGAGTAAGTCACGAAAGGACTTAATTCATTGTAGGTCGGGCGTCTGACGCGGCGTGAATAACCTAATTGGAATGAGCTTTCAGGATTTACCGTATAAGTTAGGTGCCCACTTGGGAATAAATTCGCATAATTTCTCGGGTTCTTTTCCTTGGTTTGGACTAATTCGGTTTGAATGTCAGTAAGCTCAGCACGTATCCCGAATTGATAGGAGAATTTATTTATTTTATTACCCAAAATCGCGTAGGCTGCCGAAATGTTTTCGGTGTAGACAAATTTGTTTTGTAGACCAGGCATGACGGTAAAGATTCCGCTGGGTTGTTTTTCGGTGACAATGTAATCATTGATCATGTCGCGAAAGCTGGTTCTTAGGCCTGTTTCTACTTTGGCATTCTTTCCGATCGGGTTAATGTAATCAGCTTGCAGGATCCATTGATGTTCAAATTCATCGTTTAAAGCCTTTTGGATTTTTGAATTTTCGACCCAAGGACTACCGTCGGCCTTTTTGCTGACTTGCGTATAGATTTGATCGGATTGTTCCCAATAGTCCAAATAGCGTAAGTCAGCTGTAAATTCTTTTCCTTTTTTCGCAAAGGATTTTTTGAAGGTAAGGGCGTATTCGGCATTGGGTTCGGCTTCTTTCTCATCTTGTTGGCGATCGGTACTCGCGTAGATATTGGAAAGACTTTTTTGGTAATCGTCGTAGTGGAAATCCGAAATTCGACGCACATCGGTTCGCCTAAAGATATACGAACCGGTTAAAATGGTTTTCTCGTTGAAAAAATAATCGGCCCCGCCCCGGATGTTATTGACAGCTCCGGTGACGTTATTTGAATTATGCTGTTGGGTATAATTGGTCTGGGATCCTGTATAAATTTCTTGGTAGATATTGCTTCTACCGGGTGAACGGCGGTAAAAGAGGCCGTAATTCAGGAAGAAGTTTAATTTGTTTTTGCGGTAATTCACAATGGCCGTTCCGCCAAAATTCTCTGGATAGCCCAATGTGGTCTCAAAAGCGGCATTAAATCCTTGA
>CAIVPF010000037.1 GCA_903907745.1 uncultured Cytophagaceae bacterium
AATGTTCCATTGATTTTTTTCAAAACGCTTCCCATCAAAAAAGATACAAGCGGATAAAATCGGAATATGAGATACAATCATGACAGGTTTAAAAGTTGGTATGGATTTCAATTCGTTCTCCAACCAATCCATTTGCGCCTCATCTATTCTGCCCGTATACCACTGGCCTTCATGGTTCGGACTAATACTATCCAAGCTGATGATATGCCAGTTCCCCAAGTCCTTTGAAAAATAGGATTTGTCCTCTTTTAGTTCGTCCAAAGCCCATTTTTTACCGTCTAAAATACTTGCTGGATTTTCTGATTTACACCAGATGTCGTGATTTCCCAAGGACTGAATGATGGGTGTGGACAAATCATTTTTAATCACATCATTCCATAATTTCCATTGCTTTTCAGCGACCGACCGACCTCCGCGATGGGCATCCATAATCGCGTCCCCACTATTTATCACCAAATCAGGTTTGTGTTCCAAGTTTTGGATGTGATGTAAACATTTTGAAAAACCTTTGGCAGCGCCAATTAATGGCATCATGTGCACATCCGTAATGTGTGCAATTCGAAAGGGTTTTATGGCGGGACTTGGTGCCTTTGCCTGACTAGAAAAGGCGGGTAAACTAACTGTACCGGCCATGAGGCCAAGAGATTGTAGTAATGTTCTTCTATTCATTCTGTTGACCTATAATTAACACAAAATTCGCTTTTTAGTATGAATAGAATTTTTTCAAAAAATGAAAGAATTGTTAATATTTTGCCCCGTTTGTTAGCAATTTGTTACCAAGCTAGAATTATCCGTTTTTCTGAATGAAAATTCATTTTTAAATGAGCTCATTCCGACTAAAATCAGCCAAATCAAAAAAATATTCATCGTTCTTTAAAAAATGATTCCACCTTCGTAAAAATATTTTATGATCTTCGGGTGTCAAGTTATTTGTTAAACGAAATCCCCCTTCGTCTTTTATAAGTATGTCAATGATCAATTGATTCGAAATGTTATCAAATTCCAAACCAAACTCTTGAATTCTGGAATATGAAATAAATACAAAGCCATCATGGTAGGATTTATATCCTGATTTTCGAATCCGAAAAGATTTGATTATTTTTTCCACAGACACAGGTACGTATTTCCATTCAAACATAGCTTAAATCAGTAGATTCAATGGCCTGCTAAAATTGATTTAACGGAAACTTATTGATGCCGTAATTATTTCGAAATTTTGGGAGGTATTTTTTATTTAGATAAACTAATTTTACGCATTAATACGCAAAATTAGTTTCCAAATAATCAGCCGAAATGGTCTGTGTGTTAATTAAATTCGATAGGTGATTTGCCATTAAATAGTGCGATTGTCCACACCAAGATTGAAATAATTCCCCATGCACTGGGTGTGTTGGCAAATAGTTTTTAAATATATCTAAATCAAAGGTCTGAGCTGCGACTCCTGCGCCTGAAAGTTCCCCATCGTAGGCATTAATCATTTGTTCGATGTGGTTCGGCACAGGAACCATCATGACGGGTTTTCCCAAATACATGGCTTCGGCTACGGATTCAAAACCAGCCGTTGAAATCAACCCTTTACATGACCGCATTTTTTGCATGTATTTATCGGCATCAATCGGATGAAAGGTTAAATTATCTGTGTATTCATAGACCTCCCGACGTGCTGGATTATCCCAAAAACAATCCAATTGAACCTCTGGATTCTTTTTCGCCCAGGCCATAATCTCATCTGCCAAACGGAAATGAGTTAAATAGACCAGCCAGCGCTCCCCTTTTTCAGCTTGCAAATCTTTAATTTCCCTTCTTAATAAAGGAGGCACCACCGAAATATTTTTTTCCTCATCCGAAGCCATCGGCCTAAATGATAGACCTACCAATTTCTGAGAACCGATCGCCGTAATTTTGGTATTCAAATTCAATAAAAATTGGTCGAATTTTTTCTCCGGAATAGATTCAAAATGACGGTTCAATAACAAATATTGATGACCAATCGACATACACGGAATTTTAGATCCGGTCTTTAAAAAATACATTCCCGTGATGGATTCGTAAAAATTCACAATTCCGTCGGGCTGTAATTCTTCGATAAAATCTTGTAATTGACAAGCACTTTTCCAATAGGTCCGAATCCTGCGAAATGCTTGAAATGCTGTTTTGCCTAATTGCACCGACTTCCCTTTGCCATAATTAATCGAAGGGCTCTCGTATTGAATCAAGGGCGTATCCCCAATAAATTCGGCAAAAAATGCAGGAATTTTGCGGCCTTGAAATGAACCCACCACATAACCAACCACCTCATGGCCCGCTTCCCGTGCTAATTGAGTCAATGAAATCGCTTGTGTCAAATGACCCCGACCTTCTCCCTGAACCGTAAAAATGAATTTGCCCATGAATTAAATTTGATCTAAGTCTTCCGTAATCGAATCATCCCAGATCTCCTCTAATTCCTTTTCTAAATTGAAATTAGGGTATTGAACAATCGTCCATTCCCCTTGGTGCGTCTCCACCAATGCCGTTAAGGACTCCACCCAATCCCCCGAATTCATATAGGTAATCCCATTAATTTCCTTAATTTCCGCCTTGTGAATATGGCCACAAATGATGCCATCTGCTTTTTTGGCAATGGCCAATTCAGCTAATTTTTCCTCAAAATCCGAGATAAAATTCACGGCCGCCTTCACTTTTTGTTTGATGGTTTGTGATAAGGAAAAATAGGGCTTGCCTCTCCAGCTTCGGTATTGATTATACCATTTATTTAACCACAATAAAAACGTATAGCCGATGTCTCCAAGGTAGGCCAACCATTTCATTTTACTCGTAATACTATCAAAAATATCTCCATGCGTAATGAAATATTTTTTACCAAAGGATTTGAGCATATAGTCCTGACGGATCGAAAACTGCTTTCCCACTTTTAATGGCAAAACTTGCTCCAAAAAATCATCGTGATTTCCACGTAAATAGATCACCTCAGTATCCCAAGCATCCATCATTTTAAGGACAGTTCTAAAAAAGGCGGTATGTTTCTTTTTCCAAGAGCCCCCCTTTTTTAATTGCCAGCCATCGATGATGTCTCCATTCAGTATTAATTGATGGCAGGAATTGGCCCGCAAAAATTCGTTAACTTCTTTAGCTTTGGCACCTTTACTTCCTAAGTGAAGGTCCGAGACGATGATTGTATTGTAAGTGGGTAGGGATTTTTGACCCATGTGTGGTATCAATTGGTTTTTCAAAGTTACCACCACACACCTTAGCCCTTGTTAAAGAATCGTTAAGGAATGGTTAAATCCCGAAAAAGGAATAAAAAAAGAGTTGCCACATCTTCGCATGGCAACTCCTTCAAAATTGTTTAAATATCCCGCTTTTTAGTCGATTTGGGCCGTTTCTAGTTTTGGCGCCAAGGTATAAATAATCAACCATGCGATCATATAGGCACTACCGCACAACAAGAAGATGATATTATATCCATCATTGATATTGCCTAATAATTTGTATTTGTCTAAAAGTGCTCCCACGATCATCGGGAAGAAAATACCTCCCACCGATCCGGCCATTCCACCGATCCCAATCACGGAACTCACCGCTTTCTTCGGGAACATGTCCGTGGCAATCGAATAAATATTCGCACTCCAAGCCTGGTGCGAAGCTGCCGCCAAGGAAATCAAGGCTACCGCTTGCCAAATGTTATCGCAATAGCGCGCCAACATAATCGGCATCACCGCCACCGCAAAACCTAACATCGAGAATTTACGCGCACGAAACGAAGGCCAACCTTTATTAATCAAATAGCCGGACAACCATCCTCCACCGATACTCCCAATCGTCGTAGCGGTATACACAATAATCAATTCTAAACTTGGTTTCTTTAAGTCCAACTGGAAGCGCTCTGAGAAGTACGACGGCAACCAAAACAAGAAAAACCACCAGATTGGATCCGTAAACATTTTGCCAAATACAAAGGCCCATGTCTGCTTAAAGCCAAACAAACGCGCCCATTTTACAGGTTCTTGATTTTCATCTTTCGACTCCATGTCTGCATGGATGTAATCAAATTCTTCCTTGCTTAATTGCTTGTGCTTCGAAGGCACTTCATAATAGAACCACCAGAAGATCAACCAAATAAAGCCAATTGCCCCTGTCGCAATAAATGCCATCTCCCAGCCATAAACACCTAAAATCCAAGGCACCATAATAGGCGCGGCAACGGCTCCGATATTCGCTCCCGAATTAAAAATTCCCGTAGCCAAAGCCCGCTCATTCTTCGGAAACCATTCGGCTACCGTCTTAATCGCTGCAGGGAAATTCCCCGCCTCGCCTAAGCCTAATAATCCACGCATAAACGCAAAACTCATGGTTCCCGTCGCCATGGCATGCAACATTGCGGCGATACTCCAAACCACAATTGAAATCGAATACCCTAATTTGGTACCAATCCGGTCAATGATGCCCCCGAAGCCTAATAAACTGATTGCATATGCGGCTTGAAAAGTAATGACGATGTTGGAATAATCAGTCTCTGACCAGTTGAACTGGTCTGCTAACACCGGTTTTAATAAACCGATTACCTGGCGATCCAAGTAGTTAATGGTCGTCGCGAAGAAGAGCAATGCACAAATTCGCCAGCGATACGTTCCTATTTTATTCATGGTTTAGAGGGTTTGGGCTATTTTATAAGCCCCGATAGATATGTATTAAATGGGTAATCGTATTAGAAATGGATTGATAGTCTTGTTTAGCAATTAAGTCGGCCGGGAATAATTGTGAACCCATGCCCACCGCCGCCGCACCCGCGCCAAACCAAGAACTTAAACTTTCTTTATTTGGTTCTACGCCGCCCGTCACCATGATTTTGGTGTTTGGCATCGGACCTTTAATGGCTTTGACAAAGCCTGGTCCTACCACATTACCTGGAAATATTTTGACGTATTTTGCTCCCAAAATTTCGGCGTTTCTGATTTCCGTGAGGGTCATCGTTCCGGGCATCCATGGAATATCATGTTTGGCACAAACTTCGCCCACCTCGGGAGTTGTGAAGGGTTGCAACATAAAATCTGCGCCCATCGCGATGAATTCATTCGCTTGTTTGGCATCATATATTGTCCCGATTCCCAAAACCAAATCTGGGCAGGACTGCTCACAAAAATCAATTAATTGGGCAAAAATCGCCGGCGCTTCCGCACCACGATTTGTGAATTCAAATACCCGAATGCCGCCATCGTAACAGGCTTTTAATACGTTTTTGGCCACTTGGACGTCCTTATTAAAGAACAAGGGCACGATCGGGGTTTCCTCGATTTTACTATATACTACGGATGCCGAATTTCTGGCCATATTTATCTTTTTAATCGTCCTGTTAAATCCCCGTTCATGACGGTTTCTATCTCATCTAAATTCGCCAAATTAATGTCGCCTTCAATCGTATGTTTCAGCGCCGAAGCTGCCACCCCGAAAGCCAAGGATTTTGCTTCATCGCAATAAATCAAATTGCCATAAATATAGCCCGCCATAAATGCGTCACCTCCACCAATCCGATCTACGATTTGACTAATTTCCACCGTATCTGATTTCAAAACCTTATCGCCATTGTACGATGCAGCGGAAAGCGTATTTTGCGAAGCTGAAATTTGGCCTCGTTTGGTATTAATGATTTTTTTCAAATTTGGGAATTGCGCCATGATTTGCTTGCAAACGGATTCCCAACCACTTTTCGTCGACCCATCCGGTACAATATCTAAAATATCCTCTGCATCCCCTTTGCCACAAACGATAATGTCACAACCCGCTATCAATTCCGGCATGACCTCTTGAACAGATTTGCCATATTGCCACAAATTTTTTCGGTAATTCACATCCGCCGATACCGTAATGCCTAATTCATTCGCCACCGCAATCGCATCCCGAACTGCCTGCGCCGCCGATTCCGAAATGGCCGGTGAAATACCCGTCCAGTGAAACCAACATGCATCTTTTAAAATCTCATGCCAGTGAAAGTCAGATGGATCTAAATTCGCAAAAGCCGAATCAGCTCGATCATAAGTCACCTTACTCGGGCGCATGGCGGCGCCAAATTCCACGAAATAAAGGCCTAATCGGCCTTCGCCAAATTGGATATCAGAGGTATCCACACCGACTCTTTGGTAATATCCCGCCGCCGCTTTTCCTAATTCATTCGAGGGGAATCGCGTCACATGACTTGCCGGAATACCTAAATGCGCTAAACTTCCTGCGACATTGGCCTCACCACCCCCGAAGGTTATATTGAAAGATTGGGATTGAATAATCCGGCCATAGCCCGGAGGACTTAAACGGCCCATAATTTCCCCAAACGTGACTACTTTTTTCATGCGTGTTAAAAGTTAAAAAACGTGGAGGCATTGGTATATGAAATGTCAGAAACTAATTTCCCCAACCAAGGCATGTCCGCCGGCAACTCCCCGTTCTCCACATCTTGGCCCAACAAATTACAAAGGATTCTTCTAAAATACTCATGTCGAGGGAAAGAAAGAAAACTTCTCGAATCCGTCAACATCCCCACGAAATGACTCAACATCCCCATGTTCGACAACGCATTAATCTGCTTTTCCATCCCATCTTTTTGATCCAAAAACCACCAACCGGAGCCGAATTGCATCTTTCCAACAATCGTTCCATCCTGAAAATTACCCGTCATCGTGGCCAACAATTCATTGTCGCCCGGATTTAAATTATAGAAAATGGTTTTGGCTAACTGGTTCGTCGAATCCAAGGTATTTAAAAATTTCGACAAAGGTTTCGCTTGTTCAAAATCACCAATGGAATCAAATCCCGTATCAGGACCCAAAGCACCTAATAAACGCGCGTTGTTATTCCGAAGCGCACCCAGGTGGAATTGTTGCGTCCATCCTTTGGCATGATCTAAATGCGCAAAATACACCAGCATCGCCGATTTAAATTGCCATTTTTCCTTCGCATTGATCGATTTACCTGCCACCAAACGGCTAAAAATCTGCTCGATTTCCCCTTCCGTATAGTCTTCTGCGTACACATGCTCCAAACCATGATCGCTCAATCGGCCGCCCATCGCATGAAAGAAATCATGGCGTTCCCGGATAGCTTTTTTATAATCGCCTAGGTTTTCGATGGAATAAGCCACCACGGCCGAAAGCGATTTGACGTATTCGATAAAAGTTAATTCATCATCCACTGCCATAGCTTTATCCGGCCGGAATGTAGGCAATACTTTAATCTCAAATCCACTTGCCGCGATGGCTTGATGGAATTCGAGGGAATCGATCGGGTCGTCTGTTGTACACAGAACTTTCACGTTCATTTTACGCAAAATACTTCGAACGGAATATTCTTTTGTACGTAATAAAGCAGAACAATGGTCATAAATGCGTTTCGCAGATTCTGCATTTAAAACCTCCGTGACACCGAAGTAGCGTTGTAATTCCAAATGCGTCCAATGATACAAGGGATTGCGCATGGTATAAGGAACCGTTTCGGCCCATTTCATGAATTTCTCCTCGTCGCTGGCATTTCCAGTGATGTATTTTTCATCCACTCCGTGAGCTCGCATGGCGCGCCATTTGTAATGGTCGCCATATAGCCATATTTGGGTGATGTTGTCGAATTGCTTGTCCTCCGCGATTTGTTGGGGTACCAAATGGTTATGGTAATCGATAATCGGCATATCCGCCGCGTATTGATGATACAGGGTTTTCGCGGTTTCGGATTGTAATAGGAAATCTTCGGTTAAAAATGCTTTCATGTATGTATGTTGGGCTGCCCCTTAAATGTATTTTTCAACAGCCTCTGCGAATCCAGGTAAAGCATTTAAATCTTCGCCCCATAATGTCGTGTCTGCTAATATTTTTTTCAAATCAAATTCCTTCCAAGCCTCGTAAAAATGACCGGCATAATCACATTGAATTGGATAAAATTCGCCATTCGATTCGCCATAATACTTGCCATCTTCGACTTTTACCGCATGCATGAATTGCAAATAGGCCGCAAATCCCATGCTGAATAATTCAGGAGCTTTGCCGAAAATTTTGTAGTAATTCATTAATAATGGCACGTTGCGCATCCGCATTTTGGTCGTGTATTGAACCGTGATGTCGATCAATTTATGGTTAATAAATGGATTTCTAAAGCGATCTAATACCGCTCTTCCAAAGCGATCGGCCACCTTAAAGTCCATTTTATAGGGAATCGCCAGCGCTAATTCGCTCAGCATCAGGTTCATGATTAATTTGCTCAAATAGCCATTTGCCATCACGTCTTTCACTAGGCGGAAGCCCAATAAATAAGACATCCCACACATGAACGTATGTGTGCCGTTTAGTAAACGCAATTTTAATTCGCGGTAAATTTCGATGTCTTCTGCGATGACCACGCCCTTATCGGCCTGTGCGAAGCTTAGGATTTTTTTCACTTCGGCACCGCCTTGGATGGCCCATAAAGAATAGACCTCCGAGATAATCATGAGGGAATCTTCAAAGCCTAATTGCTCGCTGATGGCGGCATTTGTGGTGGCATCAGGACTTCCTGGAACGATTCGGTCCACGAGGGAATTACAGAAATGGTTTGATTTTTCGAGCCATTGCACGAAATCACTTGATAAGCCATGATCCGCGGCTAATTTCAAAACGATACCTTTTAAGACATCGCCATTATTAATGATTAATTCGGTCGGGATGATGACCATGCCAGCGGATGCCGCGCCGTCGAAATGCTGAAAGCGGGCCTGTAAAAAGGCCAATAATTTTGCTGGAAATGAAAGGGGGCAAGCGCCGGAAATCGGGTCATTTGCCACGTATTGAATGCCTACTTCCGTGGTATTGGAAATGATGATTTGCATATCGGGGCTCGTCGCGCAGGCGAGAATGCTATCCCATTCTTTGGAAGCTGTGAGGGTTCTGGAGATGGAAGCATTGACGAGGTATTCCTCGACTTGTTTTCCTTCGTCGATGCCTTTGATGCAGTGTGTATACAATCCGTCTTGGGTGTCAAATGCGTCCGCACCGCCTTTGGCTGTGGATTTTACTAAGACTACGCGTCCTTTGAATTGTCCGGCACGATTGGCTTTGTCGACGAAATAATCGCAAAGGCCACGAAGTAAAACGCCGGTACCGAACTGAAGAATTTTTTCAGGGTACTCGAAAACGTCCGGATTGGGTAGATTAAGGGCTACTTGGGATTTAATATTTCCCGATAGGATGAGGTCTTTGTTAAGTTGTGGCATGGCCATAAGGTAAATTGTATTTTAATAAAAGGCCATTTTCCCTTTGGTTTACCTATTTTTTGATAAAAAATTAGCCTACTATTGAAATTAAAAAATCTAAAACGTTTACGCTTCTCCTATCGGCCCATTGTAGTTCATGGGAAATTGAAAACCTGCGTCTTCCCCTTCCTTCATGATGGCGCCATGGTTTTCTTCAAATTTCTGAATATTTTCCTGCAAGGCGAGCATGAGTCGGTAGGCGTGGTCGGGCGTCATGACCACTCTGGATTTTACTTTTGCTTTCGGGATTCCTGGTAAAATCCGGATAAAATCCATGACAAATTCTGAAGGTGAATGGGCGATCAAAGCGAGATTAACATAAAAACCTTCGGCTAATTCTTCGGGCAATTCGATGTTCAATTGGTTTTCTTCAGGAGCTGGATTGTTCATAGCAAAAGGGTTTAAAAACTTAAATTTAACGAATGTATTGTCGATAACAAAAAAGCCCCTCCATTTTCATGAAGGGGCTTTTAAATCTAAATTTATTCAATTAGTTTTCGACGGATGCGCGGTACGATTCCGTAGCGGCTTCTGTTTCAGCGGCGGCTTTTTTCGCCTCTAATTGCTTTAATTCGTCTACCGAAGTAACCAAGATATCCTTGTAACGACGAACCCCTGTTCCTGCTGGAATTAAGTGACCTACGATCACATTTTCCTTCAAGCCATCTAAGGTGTCGACTTTCGCACGGATCGAAGCTTCCGAAAGAACTTTCGTTGTTTCTTGGAACGACGCCGCTGAAATAAAGGACTCGGTGCCTAAAGAAGCCTGTGTAATACCTTGCAAGTTAGCTGATGACACTGCCGCAGCTGCATCACGAACCTTCATTAATTTCAAGTCTCTACGCTTCAATGATGAATTCTCATCACGTAAAGCCCGAGCTGTTAAAATCATACCTGCCTTGTATTTTTCAGATTCTCCAGAATCGATAATTACTTTTTTATCTAAGATCAAGTCATTTTCCTCACGGAACGTAAAACGATCTACGTTTTGACCTTGCAAGAATTGCGTATCGCCTGGTTCTAAAATCTCCACTTTTTGCATCATCTGACGAACAATACATTCGATGTGCTTATCGTTGATTTTTACCCCTTGCAAACGATATACGTCCTGGATCTCATTTACTAAGTATTCCTGAACGGCCGTTGGTCCCTTGATTTTCAAGATATCCGATGGCGTAATCGCTCCGTCTGAAAGCGGAGTACCCGCACGCACGAAGTCATTGTTTTGTACCAAAATAAAGCGAGTCAAAGGCACCAAATAGCGACGCTCTGTTCCTTCTTTTGGCGTAACGATAATCTCACGGTTACCACGTTTAATGATACCGTATGAAATTACTCCGTCAATTTCCGAAACAACCGCCGGATTCGATGGATTACGCGCTTCGAATAATTCCGTCACACGTGGAAGACCTCCCGTAATGTCACGCGTTTTACCCGCAGCCCGAGGAATCTTCGCAATAATCTGACCAGCTTTGATCTTATCATGTTCATTGATCGCCAAACGAGCACCTACCGGTACGTTGTAAACCAAGTTTTCTTTGCCTTTTGAAACAACCAAAACCGATGGATTTTTTGTCTTATCCTTCGATTCAATGATTACTTTCTCACGCATACCTGTTTGCTCATCCGCTTCTTCTTTGTAGGTATTGTTTTCTTCGATCGCCTCGAATTCAATTTTACCCTCAGCCTCAGATAAGATAACCGCATTGTATGGATCCCACGCACAAATCTCGTCTCCCTTCTTAATCGTCTGGCCTTCCTTCACGCGTAAGAATGAACCATAAGGAATATTAGAAGAAATTAAAATTTGCTTATTCGCTGGATTTAAGATTTGAATCTCACCTGAACGACCCATCACGATTTCTACTGGATTGCCCTCGGCATCCGTCGAAGTCACCGAACGAACCTCTTCAAAATTCAAAACTCCATCAAACTTCGCTTTCACGCTCGCATCCAAGGATACGTTTTGTGCAGTACCCCCCACGTGGAAGGTACGTAATGTCAACTGTGTTCCTGGCTCACCGATCGACTGAGATGCAATAACACCTACAGCCTCACCTAAATTAACCATGGCCGCTGTAGCTAAGTTACGTCCGTAACATTTAGCACACACACCACTTCTCGTAGCACAAGTTAATACCGAACGAATCTCAACGGACTCAATCGACGTTTCATCAATGCGATTCGCAACAATCTCCGTGATTTCATCACCTGAAGCGACGATCAATTCACCTGAAATCGGATCATACACATCATGAATCGTTACACGACCCAAAATACGCTCCGATAATGGCTCTATAATCTCCTCATTATCTTTCAATGGGAACACCTCAATACCCCGAAGCGTACCGCAATCTTCCTCATTTACAATCACATCTTGCGCTACATCATGTAAACGACGAGTCAAATAACCCGCATCCGCCGTTTTCAAAGCTGTATCCGCCAAACCTTTACGCGCACCGTGCGTCGAGATAAAGTATTCTAATACGTCAAGACCTTCCTTAAAGTTGGAAAGAATCGGGTTTTCAATGATCTCACCCACCGAACCTTGTAAGTTCTTTTGTGGCTTCGCCATCAAACCACGCATACCGCCCAGCTGACGGATTTGCTCACGAGAACCACGGGCTCCCGAGTGCATCATCATGTAGATCGCATTAAATCCTTGATTATCTTCTTCCATCTGCTTCATGAGCGTCTCGGTAATCTTCGAGTTCACTTTTGTCCAGATATCAATCACCGCATTGTAACGCTCATTATCTGTGATAAGACCCATTAAGTAGTTATCCCAAACCGCTTGAACATCATCCTGCGCTTTCTTCACTAAGGAAGCTTTCTCCGCTGGAATTTGAACATCACCTATTCCCATCGATAAACCACCGTGGAAGGCTTGTTGGAAACCTAATTCCTTAATATCATCCAAGAATTGCGCTGTACGAGCCATTCCACAAATCTTGTGAACTTGAGAAATGATTTGTTGCAATTTCTTTTTGGTCAACAATTCATTGATATATCCTACCGCCTCTGGCACACAAAGGTTAAATAACACACGGCCAGCCACAGTTTCCACCATTTCTTGCACTAATGTACCATCTTCCTTACGTACCGTAGCTTTCACCACGATGTTCGCATGCTTCGATAATTTCTTCTCGTTCAAGGCGATTACAACCTCCTCAAATCCGTAGAAACGAGACCCTTCACCGTTCACCTTATGGTCTGGCGTCGACTTACGTCCTTTCGTTACATAATATAAACCTAACACCATGTCCTGAGATGGTACCGTGATCGGCGCGCCATTCGCTGGGTTCAAGATGTTATGCGATGCAAGCATTAACAAAGAGGCTTCCAAAATCGCTTCATGTCCTAGTGGAACGTGAACCGCCATCTGGTCACCGTCAAAGTCAGCATTAAATGCCGTACATGTCAATGGGTGCAATTGGATCGCTTTTCCTTCAATTAATTTCGGTTGGAACGCTTGGATACCCAAACGGTGCAAGGTTGGAGCACGGTTCAAAAGCACCGGATGTCCCTTCATAACATTTTCCAAAATATCCCAAACCACTGGATCTTTGCGGTCCACAATTTTCTTCGCAGATTTCACCGTTTTCACGATGCCACGCTCGATCAA
>CAIVPF010000038.1 GCA_903907745.1 uncultured Cytophagaceae bacterium
CCCTGTTTTGTGACATGCAGTACAATTACTGGCTACCGAAGCATGTGCCCCGGTTAATGGATAGACGGCATTGTGGTTAAAATTGCTTGGCTTCCAACCCGGATTAGTGCTGTGACAGGATGCACAATCTTTCGAGAAGCCTGCCAATACGTGGTCTGGATTTTTTGCACTTTGGAAATTCGCGGTGTGACAGGCGGCACATTCCTTGGGCGTATTTTTCGTACTGGAATTGGTGTGGCACTTAGCACAATCATTCGCAACCGTCGCGTGTCCACCGGTCAAAGGATAAAATTGATTGTGGTTAAAGGTGCTTGGACGCCAACCGGGTACCGTGGTATGGCAGCTTATACAATCTGTCGATAAAGCCAAGGTCACGTGATTCGGATTGCTCGACTTTTTATAATTCTCGCTGTGACAGGAATAACAATCTTTTGGCGTGTTTTTAAAGATACCATTTTTGTGACATTCTTTGCAACTAACATTACTATGGGCGCCCGTTAATGGAAAGAAATTTTGATGTGGCAGATATTTGGCAGGCGACCAACCCGGATTGGTACTGTGACATGAAGCGCAATCCGTCGCTATGTTTAATTCTTTGTGATTCGGATTCGTGGTTTTGGCATAATTTGCTTGATGACAGGCCATGCATTCGGTTGGGGTATTATTATAAACGCCCCCTTTATGACAGGCGTTACAGGTATTGGCAATCGCTTTATGGGCTCCAGTTAAGGGATAAATAGCGTCATGAACGGTGAATTTGGCGGGGGCCCAACCTGGGTTTGTGCTGTGGCAACTGGCACAATCGGCTGATAAATTCAACTTCACATGGTCTGGATTTTTCGCCGCTTTGAAATTAGCTGCATGGCATCCCGCACATTCGCGAGGTGCATCTGCATAATTTGACGTCGTATGGCATTTTTTGCAATCTTGGGCAATCGCCGCATGGGCGCCAGTCAAAGGATACACGGCGTCGTGATTGGCAAATTTAGTGGTATTCCATTGGGGGGTTACCGTGTTGTGGCAAGAGGCACAATCCGTCGAAATGTTTAATTTAACGTGGTTGGGACTTTTGGCATTTTTAAAATCCTTATTGTGACAGTCTACACAAGTCTGGCCGATCGGATTAAATCGAATCTTACTATCCGCCTTGTGACATTCGGTACAATTCACAGTTTTGTGCACGCCCACCAGTGGGAAGGAGGTTTTGTCGTGCATTTTGGCGATGTTTTCGACGACCCAACTTTGCGTATTGTGACAGCGCGCACAGTCATTTCCAACCGTCTGATTGTGCATATCTTGGTGACATGTGATACAGGCGGAGGAAGTTTTTTTAAATGCTAGATCGGTATGGCAGGCTTTGCATTGGATAATTTTATGCTGTCCTTCTAAGCCAAAGCCCGTCGACTCGTGCCTGAATTTCGAGGTAGCACTAAATGTCCAAGTTCCAGAATTGTGGCATTGGGCACAATCCATCTTGAAAGCCTTCCCATGGGGGGACTGCCCTTGGAGTCCAAAGGTCAATAAAACCAAGAAAGAGATTATAAATGACAATCTATGCATTCGTATTTCTCAATTTTATAAAGTCGGATACTCGGGTTATTGGCTAATGTCGCTTTGTGACATTTCGCACAGGATACTTGTTTATGCTGGCCATCAAGCCGATAATTGGTGGTATTGTGATCAAATTTTGTGACAGTCCACGTAGTTGCCGTGTGACATGTTGCGCAATCAGTCAGGCCATTTTGTTCAAATTGTTTCCCATGAACATCCTGGTGACAGGTAGCACATTTTTGGCTCAAACCCTTAAATAATTGTTCCAGCCCTTGTTCGGTTTTTGTCCAATGGCAAGCTTTACAAGCCACTTTTGAATGACCGCCGGCCAAGGCAAATTTCGTTTTGGAATGGTCGAATTCGATACTATCCCATGTAGAGGTTTTGTGGCACGTGGCACAGGTTTGATTTGGGTAATAAGTTGCATTCATTTTCCCTTCATGCACATCTTTGTGGCAAGCCACGCAGGCTGACTTCATATTTGCAAAGACCCATTTATCAGCTGTTTTGTGACAGGCAAAACAAGGTTGGGCCACATGGGCACCGTCGAGCGGAAAGGTGCTTTCCTGATGTTGCTGGATCGTAAATAGGGAAGGAGAAAAGGATTCCTCTTGATGGCAGGAAGCGCAATCTGGATATTTATTTTTCTTTGTCGCGAAATCCCCGTTGTGGCCATCTTTGTGACAGTCCATGCAGGTGGCATGAGGTAATTTATCTGTGAAATCGGCTTTGTGACATTGCTTGCAATCGACCTTGATGTGTTTGCCTTTTAATGGATAATCTGTTTTATCATGATCGAACTTCCCGACGAAATTTTTATTTTTCAATAAAAAGCTCGTTTGATTATGGCAGGATTTACAATCATTGCCCAATTTGCCCTCGTGAACATCTTTGTGACATGTCACACAGGAAGTATTTTTCTTGTTTTTGAAATCCTGAAATGAAGAAGACTCATGGCATTTTTTACACGCGATGTCGTCATGTTTGCCTTCGAGTTTAAATCCAGTTAAGGTATGGTTAAAGCCTTTGCTCGGAGTAATTTTATGAAAAGAATCGCTAGTATGACAGCTTTTACAATTCGTGCCAAACTCGCCTTTGTGTACATCTTTATGACAATTTACACAGGAAGCAAAAGGCAGGCCTTTGTATTTTGTCCAAGATTTACCATTCCGGACTTCCGTTTTATGGCATGATTCGCAAGAAACTTTTTGATGCGCGCCGTCTAAGGGAAAATCAGATTGGTCGTGGCTGAATAATTTGGCACCCTTGAAATCTTGCATGTCGTGGCATTTGGCACAATCGTTCGACAAGGTGTTTTGATGTACATCTTCATGACAAGAGGCACACTGGGTACTTAATCCTAAAAAGGTATTTGCCTTTTTCTTTAAGGCAGGATTCGCAATATGCGAAGGCTGGTGACATTCCTTGCAGTTTTGCACCTTAGTTTTGTGCGCTCCTTTCAGTTCGTAACCAGTAGTTATGTGGTTAAATGTTTTTTTGTCTAAGCGTATCAGCTCGAAATTCTCCCCATGATGTTCGTTGTGACATTGAACACATTCCTTATTTTTTACCAAAGCCGAGACGTGGAAGCCTTTATTTCTTGCAATTTGTAGGTTTAAATCCTTGTGACAGGTTAAGCATTTTGAGTTGACTACTTTATTTCCGATCGTGTGACATTGGGTGCAATTCGAAATGCCATCCAATGCAGCATGTGCTTTGGATAATTTTCCGGGGGATAATTGGGCATAACTCATTTGAGCCAGGAGGATTAGGCAAAGCAAAAGCAAGCCGAATTCGAGGTCAATATGTTGCGCTAAATATCTCAAACCTGTTTTGATTTCATGGTATATCCAAATCGCTGGGTAATTTCAATGCCTGCTTTTTTCAAAAATTCGGTGGGCAATTCCCCTCCCACAAAAATGTAAACCAAATCGTTTGGGATCGTTTCGGTACGATCTGCCAAATTCATGATCACATCTTTTTCTCTGATTTTTTGGACCGTACTCGCATATTCCATGCGGATTTTCTTAGTTGCAATGGCTTCTTCGATGTGCACGAGATTTTTTGGTTTGAGGCGGTTGAAATGTTCGCTCCGATACGAAAGTGTCACACGATTTTCATCTGCTAAAAGCAAAGCATTTTCAATGGCAGAATCTCCTCCGCCGACCACCAAAATATCTTTCCCTTGCACCAATTCAGGTTCTAATAAACGGTAGGTAACTTTTTCCAATTCTTCCCCAGGGACATTAAGTTTTCGTGGACTTCCTCGTCGGCCGATCGCCAAAAGCACCTTTTGTGCTGTGATTTGTTCCCCATTTTCGGTAATCACTAAAAAACGATGATCCTCCTGTTTGATTTCCCGAACCTTGGTATTTTCTTGAATTTGAATTTCATTTTCTTCTGTCACTTTCTTCCACAAATCCAATAGCTCGGTTTTGCTGGTTTCGGTCAATTTAATTTTGCCATAGCCTGGCAAATCCATCGGAGAAGTCATTACTACCTTCGCGCGCGGGAAATTAAATACCGTTCCTCCGACCGAATCTTGTTCCAAAGTCTTAAAACGCAAACCCATTTTTTTCGCTTGCAAGGATGCCGAAATCCCTGCGGGGCCCGCGCCTACGATCAATACATCAAAATCCGCCAGAATCTTCGCATCATAGGTCTCATGGATATTTTCCATCGCCTGTTTTCCCTGCTCCACACTATTCTTAATCAAGCCCATGCCCCCTAATTCCCCGGCAATGTACATGCCGGAAACATTGGTTTCGAAGTTTTGATTGACGTGAGGCAGGTCTACACCGCGCTTTTCGGTACCGATTTTGAGTGAAATCGCTTCCACCGGACAGGCATGAAAACAAGCGCCATGGCCTACGCAACTCGAGGCGTTCACCAGAACCCCCTTGCCATTTAATATGCCGATAATGTCTTTTTCCGGACAGGCAGAAACACAGGCAGCGCCGCCGATGCAAATATTCGGGTCAATGAACGGATATAAACTTACGGGTTCATATACTCCGTTTTCTTTCGCTTGTTGGATTTTCTGAGCCACGACCTTCGATTTGCTCGATTTGATTTTGACATAGAGGAGCATCACTCCTGCACAGAGCAATAATCCTAAGCCATAAATCAATATTTCCTCGAGTATCATCCTATTTTAAAATATCCATCGGTAACCAAATGCTAATGTAATCCCTACATGAACCAACATAATGACCAGCATCACGATCGCAAATGGCAAGTGAATCACATGCCAATAATTAAATAATTTTTGCATCAATTGCAGCCGTTCAATCTTCTGTTTCATCCCCAATTCATGGCTCACTAAGTCCATCACATGGTTTAAATTTTCCCGGTCCACCTTCGCCTTCATCAATTGTTTTCGTATGGCTCTTTTGGTCTGCCAATCCGCATAAAACTGATAAAATAAATTGTTTCCTTTACCCGAACGATTAATTAATTCGGTGATATGTTGCCATTTTTCGACCCCAAGGACCTTTTCCAACATCACCGAAAATTCACCTCGCATTTCACTGATTTCATGTAGGCTCAATTCCCGACCTTGAAGCGTTCGAGGAATTTGCAAATAAATAAAGCGACCCACCACGCCACTCGCCACCACGGCCACCATACTCCAAAAACTAATGGATACCAATCCGCCGAATTTAAAGGAAGTATGGAAAAGCACTAAAATAGGACCGAGGGTACATAAGAAAATATGGAATTCAAGCCAATGTTTTAGTATCCAAATCCCTGCAAGCGATCGCATGTATTTCCTTGCTTGGTAGCCGAAAACACCCACGACCATCATCAGGGTGCCTACAATGCCCATGCCATGGCCTAAGGGACCGCTAGGTTTTAAATTCAGGTGATCGGGATGATAAAAACGCTCCTCGATGGCTGTTTGGTAGTAGGGCGAACCGATGTAAAAGAGGTAGCCAGTGACCACGATTACAATGCCCGTCATAGTTCCCAAATAGATACGATGTGCCGTTTTATTCATATTAGGCTTTCATTTGTTTATTAAAATTCCGATAAGCAAATGCACTCAAAAGTACCAAGGTAATCGCCGTGTAATAGACCGAAGGCGGCATCGGAACCGGATCACCCGCGGCATAGGAATGCAAACCAGATAAATAATAATTGACACCCAAATAGGTCATAATCACCGTCGCAAAACCAAACAAGGAGGCAAAATTAAAAGCAAATAATCCCTGTAATTTGGGGATGAAGCGCATGTGTAAAATGAAAGAATAGACCAAAATTGTCACCAAAGCCCAGGTTTCCTTCGCATCCCATCCCCAATAACGCCCCCATGATTCATTCGCCCAAACGCCACCTAAATAAGTGCCTATGCTGACCATCGCTAAGCCACCTAATAGGGTAATTTCACTAATAATGGTTAATTCTTTAATCGTTCGAAGGGTATTGGCCTTGTTTTCTGGCTTCATCAAAATCATGAGAACTAAATTCAACATGCCTAACACCGCTCCAAGCAATAAAAACCCATAACTTCCCGCCTCCAAAGACACGTGAATGGTAAGCCAATAGGACTTTAATACGGGAACTAGGGGGGTAATTTCGGGGTCCAACCATGACATAGAGGCCACAAATAAGATCGTTGCCGCAAGTGTCGCCGTCGCCGCCAAGCCACCTAAGGATTTTCTGGAAAATAGGGTTCCGGCAAGCATCGTAGTCCAAGCAATGTAAATCATCGATTCATAGCCATTCGACCAGGGCGCTCGGCCTGAGACATACCAACGAAGCCCTAATCCCAACGTATGAAAGAAAAATCCCAAAGCCATCGCATAAAATGCGACCCGAGTCCAGCGCTCCCGATGTTTGCTTTTCTTCACCGTCACATATAAAAATATTCCGGTTAGCGCTAGGCATAAGAGGCCATAATAGCCTTTTAATCGATTGAACACATCCAAGGTATTCAGAAATAGTTCGGCTTTTACCTTTTCGTCCGACGGTAAAATGTCCGGATTTTCCGTTTTTTGGAGATCGGAAATTTGACTTAAAAAACCATTCGCTTGTTGGAAATCACCCGAACTCACCCCTTCCGAAACCGCATGCAAATAATTGCTAAACATGGTTTGCATGTCTTGATTCGGTTCAGCTGGCGAAGTCCATGTATGTGTACTGTCGCTCGGATTTGGGAAGATGCGGAAAATACTACCGGAAAAAATCATGTTGACGATATTTACTTTTTCGTCCATTTTGATCAATGCCTTTTCTTTCGTCCCTTGTTCTTTCGGAATCATTGCCTGGGCTGCGCTGACTTGTTCCTGAAGTAAATATTTCCCATCCGTACCAAAAAAAGAAGCATAACTCGCCATGTTCGATTCGATGTGCAGGATTTGCTTGATTTCAGGATTATCTGGCACATAAATTAGGTTCGTTTTTTCCCAAGTAGCCGGATTCATAATCATTGATAAAATAATTTGATCAGCATTTTGATCAAACAAATGTTCTGTCCGAGCGATTTTACGGAGCAGTTCCCCATTGTAACTGTTCATCGGTTTAATCCGACCATTGTGATCTTGAACCAGTATCTTTCCAAAATTCGTCGCATGCTCGACCGGTATGGCGGTGGTCATTTGCGACATGGCCAATTGTGGAACCGATAAGCCAAAGGCTACCAATAGCACCCGTAATGCCGCCGATTGGCTTTCTTTCAATCTCGCCGTTAAATGTGAAAAGCGACTTTTCTTGTCGAAAAAGGTCATGATGAGACCGATGGTTAACAAGAAATAGCCCAAATAAGAAATCCATGTACCCCAGAAATCATGATTGACACTCAGATAGGTGCCCAATTCATCCTGATCGAAGGAAGATTGAAAAAATCGATAGCCCTCATAGTCTAAAATGTGGTTCATGTAAATGCGTTGGTCAAATTGTACCGCCTTCGCCGGGTCCTGCAAAGTCACCTCGGAGGCGTAGGAGGAAGGATTTTCCGTGCCAGGGTAGCGTTCTAAAATGAAGTCTTTGCAGAGAATGGAAAATGGAAGCGTTTCGACTTTCGCACCGTATTGCATCGTGATTTTCATGTCGCCAAAGTCCAGGGTTTGCGGCTGACCTTCATCACCTTTTTGGCCGATTAACATGGTTTTCTGCGTTTTTCCTTGAACGCCCATGCTGATAAGAATCCCTAATTTACTTTCATTCGTAATTTTTGCTTGTTCCGATTCCATGGATACGCGGCCCTTGGGCATGAAATCGCCCACCACAAAACTCGCGCTGCCCAAGGTATATAGCGAACGTAGCATGAGGGGATGGGGAGTTCCGCCGGGAAGATCGGTGACTTGTTGGGTCGCCATCACCCGCTGGTTGATAGTTTCCTGTGTCACAAATTGTAGGTTTTGCCCATCGTATGAGACATTGAATGCGCCGGGAATAAAGGCTTCGCTGAAATTATACAATAGTCCGTGCCACTCGCTTTGTTCACCCTTTTTGAGGAAATATTCTTCTCGACCCATATTGCCTGCAATGACAATTTTCAGGATGGGAACGCCATTGGGGTCCTCGCTAATTTTCTCTTTGGGGTTTGGAATAAAATCGGTCACTTGAAGGTCAATGACCTTATTGTCAATTTGATAGGAACTTTTAAACTGATGATTGCCCAAACTCGAAAACAGTACAGGCTCAGCAAATGAATAGGTTTTGTCGCCGATTATCACTTGGCATTTTAAAAAATCCTCTGCCGATAAGTAAGTTTGACTGCTTTCGCCTTCTCGAATATGCATCATGCCCTCTGTTCCGAAATAGCGTGTTACTCCAGCACCGATGACGATAATGATGATCGCACTATGAAAACACAGGGAAGGCCATTTTTTCATGGGAATCATCCGATAGCGAACGATATTCATCCCGATCGTCAGGCAGAAAAGAACTAAAAGGGCTTCGAACCAATGGCTCTTGAAAATCACATCTTGGGCAGAACTTGTACCAAAATCATTCTCGATGAAGGTTGCGATTCCGATGGCTGCGGCGAACAATAGGAAGTACATCCCCGCGGCGCGGGTGGAGGTTAGGATGTTGATGATTTTTTTCAAAAAAGAGAGGAGCATGAACACGTAGCTTTATAGTACTAAATTTACGGAATAAGCCCCATCTGAGTGCTTTTGAATTTGTACCAAAATCGCGAAAAATGCTTTTGTAGTTCAAAATATGATGTTTCTTCATCCCACTTTTCTCTTCTATGGCCTATTTGGGCTATTGTTTTTTTTGAAATTCTTGATTTTGGTACATGGCTATCGTCAGGCGAAAAACAACTTTGCGTTGTGCATTCGAAATATTTGGCTAATTTCAGATTTATAAAACCTATTTGATGAAAAAAATAATATTGTTGGTCCTCTTATGTCTGAGCCAATTTTCCTTCAATCCTCCAGCCTTAACTTGGGTCGCCATTGGCGATTCGATTACCTATTTAAATGACCATGCGAATGAAACCGGCAATCGGATTTCCAAAGGATACATGACGCAGGTCGCGGAGCAGTTGCCGCATATTAAATTCGTCAACAAGGGCTATAATGGCTGGACTGCGGTTAAAATTGCCAGTGAATTTGATCAATTAAATGTGCCAGTTGGCGATGTCTATTCCATCTTTTTAGGCACCAATGATTGGTGGGGTTCCAAACCGCTAGGCACTTGGGATGATTACCTACAAAACACCGGAACGACTACCGTTCATGGGGCCTTCCGAGTCATAAAAGACAAGATTAAAAGGATAAATCCTGAGGCAAAAATTATCTTCATTACTCCGATGCAACGGGTGGATTTTGTCTACATTAATAATTTCAAAAACAATGCCTACGGATCTTATAAGCCCAAAAATGGACAAAATTTAGAGGATTTCGCAAATGCGATTGTCAAGATCGCGAAATTCGAAAATTGTCAGGTGGTGGATCTTTATCATATGAAAGGCCTGCAACAAAAAAACTTGGTTAAATTCAAAAGGCTAAAGGATCCTGGGACTGGTGATTACCGGAATTATGTGTATCCAGATTTTATTGATGTACCTTTTAATCCGACGACGGACGAATATCCTTATCCTGTGGAATCCATCGATATGACTTTTGATGGCTTACATCCCTCGGATGCAGGTTATACAAAAATCTCGGATGCTTTGGTTAAAATTTTGAAGCGCTTTTAGTGGATTTCGTAATGGCTAAATAGGACTTCGATGGTTCCTTTCTTTTGGGCTTTTTTGGCATCTTCGGGTTGGCTGTTGCGGTTGATGTCCGTGGCTATGCCCTTCGGCATTTTGAATTTTTTCACTTCGACGGTAACAAGCATTCGATCGGGAAGTCCTTTGCTGGCGGATGTGCCGTAAAAATACTCACTGACGAGCGTGCCATTTGTTCGGGTGCTAACTTGGGATTTAAGAATGAGGAGGCGGCTTACATCCACCCATAATTTCGCGAGTACTAAATCGCCTTCATTGTCTAGGGGTAGCAGGGTGATGATTTCGGTATCTTGATTTTGAAGATTTTCATTTCCTGTGGAGATGGCCGTAAATTTCTCCGCTTGGCCAAATAATTTTGGTAGTTCGGAAAAGCCATTTTTGGGCAAAATGGAAATCCCGGCTGCGTGAATTTGGAAATTGTTTGGATAGGAAAAAGAAACCTTAGCTTTCACGGGAAGGATTCGGATGAGGGGGATGTTGGGTTTAATCGTAGCCTGAACTTCGTAGGATTTGACAGCCTGAAATTTTTTGACCAGTTTCATAAAAAGAACCGTGGGGTCTTGTCCATGAAGGCCAAAGGAAAGCATAAAAAAAGCGAGGAATAAACGCATATTAAACGGTGATATCTTTACGGTGAAAGGCGAACAGGGAAATGCCGATTAATAGCAGATTGTGTCCCAGCAAAATATAAATCGATTTTTTGATGGATTCCCAGGGCAAAGGGTCCTCAAAAAACGAACGCCAAGCGGCCATATGTGTGGTAAATAAATAGGGACGAATGGGGTCAAAAATCGGAACATCCAGCGTTACGATGATCGTAAAAAGGAGGATGATCGCCATGGTGCTGACGATGGGCCCGATCGAATTATCCGAAAAACAGGACAGGGTGATGGACAGCGAACTTACGGTTAATAAGGCCAAAAAGGCCACACAAAAACCTCCTGCATAGCGCCAATTCACATCATCTGCTTGTAAAATCACGAGTCCATCTGAATTTAAGACCATTAAATCACCGACGCCGAAGAGCCATTGGCCTACGATGACTGCTAAAAATCCCAACCATAAAACGACCAAAAGGGTATAAATTCCCCCGGCAAGAAATTTGGAAAGCAATAATTGGGTTCTAGAAATCGGTTTGCTGACTAGGAGGCGCAAGGTCCCCATGGCCGCTTCTCCTGAAATCAGGTCACCGGTGACTAAGGCGACTAAAAGGGGAATGTGAATAATTAACATTTGGAGCACGATAAAGGCGACCAAATTTCCATTTAATAAATTGCCTTCAAAACGCAAGGTTTGTTCGAACGAAGCGGTAACGAAGGAAATCATCGACAATCCATCTGCTTTTAGGGCGAAGAGAATAATTCCAACCAAACCCGTAATCGCGGCTAAACCCAAATAACTGCGAGGTTTTAGGGCGATTTTTATTAGTTCGTTTCGGGTGCTTCGTAGAAAAATCATGCTTGGAGGAGGTTGATGAAATAATCTTCAAGCTTGCGCTTCGTTTCTAAGGAATACACGGGAATGCCCGCTGCCACCATGGCTTGGTTAAAGGCTGGAATATCTGATTTTGCCATGGTTAATTCGAAGCCATCTAGGCCTAATTTCTTAAATTGGCTCGCCTTAGGAAAGGATTGACTGAGCGAATAGGCCGCGTCTAAATGAGCTGCGTCGCTTTGTATACGGATGACCTGATCCTGTTCATGGAGGAGTTCTTGGACAGATCCCTCGACGATGCTTTTGCCTTGGTGAATGATGACCATGCGGTTACACAAAATCTCTACTTCGGCCAGGTTGTGTGATGAAAAAACGATGGTTTTATGTTGTTCGGTTTTTAGTCGGAGGATTAAATTCCGCATGTCGATGATCCCTTGTGGATCTAAACCGGTGGTAGGTTCATCCAAAACAATCAAGTCAGGATTATGTAGAAGTGTCTGGGCGATGCCTAAGCGCTGGCGCATTCCGTGTGAAAATCCGCCCACGTGGTCTTTTTCGCGGCCTTGGAGTCCTACGAATTCCAGCATTTCGTAGATTTCTTTTTTGCTTGATGGTTTTCCGGAAATGTTGGAAAACAAATCCAAATTCCGATAG
>CAIVPF010000039.1 GCA_903907745.1 uncultured Cytophagaceae bacterium
CAGTGAACCGAAGGGAGCGAAGCGACCGAGGGTAATTAATTTAAAAGATTGTATCGAGTGGATTTATTTTTGTATTACTTTAGCATTAAAGGCAATTAGCCATACCCAGATAAGCTGGAAATTTTCAATTATTGAAGCAGTAGCGAGACACTAAAAGAAAAATCCCCCTCTATGACAAATAGAGAGGGAAGTTGTAGTCCGTACGGGAATCGAACCCGTGTTTCATCCGTGAAAGGGACGTGTCCTAACCCCTAGACGAACGGACCAAATCTTATTTTGGTGGCACAAAGGTAGAGGTTTTCCCCAAAAATTCAAACTACCCCCTCAAAATAAATAGATTAATTTTCTTAAATAAAATCGTTATTTTAGCCTAAACATTGAAATAGAAGCCATTATGCCATCGGTATTCCCTCATTCACTCCTTAGTGATTTTGATATTTCCCTCTTCCTAAGTGGCAAACACACACGGCTTTATGATAAACTAGGGGCCTTTGAATTAGAACGCGAAGGAGAAATCGGAACCTTTTTTGCCGTTTGGGCACCCAATGCCGAGGCTGTTCATGTCATCGGGAATTTTAATTTTTGGGACAAATATTCCCATCCCCTCCTAAAACGCTGGGATTCCTCCGGCATCTGGGAAGGATTCATCCCCGGCATTCGCAACGGAGAAACCTATAAATACGGCATTCAAACCATTGAAGGCTCCTATCTGGAAAAATTAGACCCCTTGGGTCTTTATTGTGAAACCCCTCCCAAAACCGCTTCGATCGTTTGGACTACCTTCAACACCTGGCAAGACCAAGCCTGGATGAAGAATCGCAGCACCAAAAACGCCATGGATGCCCCCATGTCCATTTATGAAGTCCATTTAGGTTCTTGGCAAAAAACCCTCGACAATCAATACCTCAGCTACGAAGACCTGGCCGACAAACTCGTCGCCTATGTCCAAAACATGCAATTCACCCACGTAGAATTCATGCCCGTCATGGAACATCCCTTTGCACCGTCTTGGGGATATCAAATTACCGGCTATTTCGCTCCATCTTCCCGTTTTGGAGACCCGCAAGCCTTCATGAAACTCATCGAAAAATTACACCAAGCCGACATCGGCGTCATCCTCGACTGGGTTCCCTCCCATTTCCCCGGCGATGACCACGGCCTACGTAATTTCGACGGCACCTGCCTCTACGAACATCCCGATCCCAAAAAGGGCTATCACCCCGACTGGAAATCCTATATCTTCGACTATGGACGCAACGAGGTCCGAAGTTTCCTACTCTCAAACGCCGCCTTTTGGTGCGATCGCTACCACGTAGACGGACTTCGCGTAGATGCCGTAGCCTCCATGCTTTACCTCGATTATTCCCGCAACGACGGCGAATGGGAACCGAACATCCACGGCGGCAATCATAATCTCGATTCCATTTCATTCCTACAAGACCTGAATGTCCACATATATGGCGAATTCCCTGACATCCAAGTCATCGCCGAAGAATCCACCAGCTTTCCCGGCGTCACCAAACCCGTCTTTTCCGGCGGCCTAGGTTTCGGCCAAAAATGGATGATGGGCTGGATGAACGATACCCTTCGCTTCTTCCAAAAAGATCCAATTCACCGCCAATACCACCTAAACGAACTCACATTCTCACTCATTTACGCATTTACCGAGAATTTCTGCCTCCCCCTCTCCCACGATGAGGTCGTGTATGGTAAAAATTCTTTGTTGAACAAAATGCCCGGCGACGACTGGCAAAAATTCGCCAATCTCCGCCTTCTCTTCAGCGAACAATTCACCCATCCAGGGACAAAATTGATATTCCAAGGGGGAGAATTCGGCCAACGAGAAGAATGGAACCACGACCAAAGCCTCGATTGGCACCTCACCGAACAACATGCCCACAAAGGCATCCAAAAAACCGTTCAAGCCCTAAATATCCTATATAAAACCGAACCCGCACTCCACCAAAAACAATTCGATGCCGAAGGCTTCGAATGGATCGAATCAAACGACCAAGGAAATTCTGTCATCACCTTCCTTCGAAAAGGCGATAGCCCGAAACAACAAATCATCGTAATCCTCAACCTCACCCCCGCCCCGCGCGAAAATTACCGCATCGGCGTACCTTTACCAGGCGTTTGGAAACAAATTTTCAACTCCGATAAAAGTGAATTTGGCGGTAGCAACTATCCAGTTGACGGCGCCATGATGACCGAGGAGATCAATTGGCAAGGAAAAGCATTCTCCATCTCACTCAACCTACCCCCGCTTTCCGCCATCATGCTCAAGGCCTAAAAACAATAAAGACTCAGAAAAATTCCGAGCCTTTATTCAATCCGCCTAAGTAGTATTTTTATTGCTTGTAGCAAATAATCAAAATTGTACACAAAAATAGCAAATTTTTCATATTTAAAAATACGAAATCGCATATTTTTATTATTCAAATATAAAATAGCATAAAATAGGGATTATTTATTCTTTTCAAGTAGATCTTCCATGTCAGAAAGCTCCACTTCCAGCGCCTTGGTAGAGATCGTAATCTCCCAAGCACTCATGCCCAAGGCGATGCACATGCCTAAGAGTCCTACTCCAAAAAACCAACGAGCTATCAATTGCTCATCCATGAACAACAAAAACATACAAATCACACTCAATATCAAACTGAAAATGGCCACAATCTGCATGTATTGAATCAATTTCATCCGCAAACGAAGATTTTGAATCTGCTTTAATATCGAATCATCAGGATTCAGCCGGAATTTATCATGCAATCCCCGTATCAAAGAGGCCATCGACATAAAACGATTCGTAAACGCGATCATCAACAAGGACACCGTCGAAAACAATAAGGCTGGGGTACCAATTCCTAATTCCATAGCTATTTGATCCAATATTTATCTAAATACATCGTCATCTCCTCCTGCATCTTCTTCGCCTCACGCGCCGCTGAAACCGCCGTATCATCCCCCGCATAAATTATGCCCCGAGATGAATTAACCAATAAACCCACGCGTGAATTCATCGCATATTTAGCCACATCCTCCAAACTCCCCCCCTGTGCTCCCACACCCGGCACCAAAAAGAAATGATCCGGCGCTATTTCACGCACTTTTTGAAGAAAATCAGAACGAGTCGCCCCGATCACAAACATCATTTGCTCCGCATTCCCCCAGGTCATCGCCAAGCGCATCACTCGCTCATACAAGGGAATATAATCTTCTGACTTCGACATTTGAAAATCATGACTCCCCGGATTCGAGGTTAAGGCTAATAAAATCACCCACTTATCTTCAAATGTCAAAAAGGGCTCCACCGAATCATGGCCCATATAAGGCGCCACGGTAATCGAATCAAAATTTAATCCACTCGACGCAGGATCAAAAAAAGTCTGCGCATATTTATAAGCCGTATTCCCGATATCCCCACGTTTCGCATCCGCAATCGTAAAAATCTCTTGGGGTATATAGTCCATCGTCTTCTGTAAACTCTCCCAACCCTTCGGCCCCATAGCCTCGTAAAAAGCAATATTCGGCTTATATGCCACCGCATATTTTTCCGTCGCATCGATCACCGCCTTGTTAAAAGCAAATACCGGATCCGATTCCTTTAAAAAGGATTTTGGAATCAAGGTCAGGTCTGTGTCGAGGCCAACACATAAAAAAGAGCCCTTGGATTCGATTTGCCTAACTAATTCAATGGAATTCATGCAGATTTAAAATAAGGGATTGTATTAATGACCAAATATCAATAATTTTGATACAAAATAAGGCCTTTCCAAAGCAAAATCAAAAGGAATTCGCCAAATGCCCTAATTTCTATGCAATTTAAAAGCCACGAACTCGCAGGAGTGATCGAATGTATTCCCACCAAATTTTTTGACGAACGAGGACATTTTTATGAGTCCTACAACCAGCAGCTATTTTCTGCCAACGGCATCTCAGAAAATTTTGTTCAAGATAATTTTTCATTTTCAACCGCTGGCGTATTGAGGGGCCTACATTTTCAAAAAGATCCACATGCACAAGGCAAATTAGTCCGCTGCATGACCGGTAAAGTGATGGATGTCATCGTGGATTTGCGCAAAAGTTCGGACACCTTTGGCCAACACGCCACGTTTATTTTGGACGCCGACCAAGGAAATATGCTATATGTACCTCCTGGATTCGCCCACGGCTTTATTGCCCTAGAAGAAACGATTTTCGTATATAAATGCACGGATTTTTGGAACAAAAGTGCGGAATCGGGTTTACGATGGAATGACCCCCAATTAGGCATAAAATGGGGACATGTACAGCCCATCGTTTCCGATAAAGACCAAATACTCCCATTATTCGACCCCAATGAAACTATATTTCAATAATATTTGATACCTTTGTCCCCAATGACTCGAAAGCTGATTTTATCAAGCCCATTGTTGGAAATAACCATCTCAAGGTTATGTCAAGAGCTCATTGAAAATCAAATCACCGGAATCGAAACTGTTATCCTCGGCCTACAGCCACGAGGCATCTATTTTGCCGAACGCATTCAGGCTGAATTACAAAAACATAGCGAAACCGCACCTTTACTCGGAAAATTAGATGCCACCTTCTATCGCGACGACTTTAGACGTCGTGATCCACTAGCACCTAATTCAACCGAAATACCCTTCCTCGTCGAAAATAAACGCGTCATTTTAGTCGACGATGTCTTAGCTACCGGCCGCATGGTACGCGCAGCGATGGATGCGCTGAACGCATTTGGAAGGCCAGCCAAAGTAGAACTTTGTGTCCTAATCGACAGAATATATAACCGAGATTTGCCCATTCACCCGGATTACGTCGGGAAAAGTGTAAATACACTGAGCACCGAAAAAGTCTTAGTCGAATGGACAGAACAAGGCCACGAAACGGATAAAATTTGGTTAATTACCCAATGAGTTAAACTATGTTGAAATCGCCACACCTGTTAGGAATCAAGGACTTAGATGCTGAATCGATCGACTTGATTATAAAAACGGCCAAAGAATTTAAAGAGGTCCTCAACCGGCCCATTAAAAAAGTTCCTTCTTTGCGCGATGTGACCATAGCCAATGTATTCTTCGAAAACTCCACCCGAACCCGTTTATCCTTCGAATTAGCCGAAAAAAGACTTTCCGCAGACACCATCAATTTTTCCGCCTCAGGAAGCTCCGTCAAAAAAGGAGAAACACTTTTAGATACAGTAAATAACATTTTAGCCATGAAGGTCGACATGATCGTCATGCGCCACGCCAGCCCCGGAGCACCGCACTATTTGGCGAAACACATCAAGGCAAATATCATTAATGCCGGTGACGGAACCCACGAGCATCCGACCCAAGCCCTCCTAGACACCTATTCCTTACGAGAAAAATTAGGGGATTTGGCAGGTAAAAAAATCGCAATCATCGGAGACATTTTACACTCCCGTGTGGCGCTCTCTAACATATATGCGCTCAAAAAACAAGGGGCTGAAGTTCGTCTTTGTGGACCTAGTACCCTGATTCCGAAACACATACAAAGTTTAGGCGTCGAAGTATCGCATGATGTTAAAAGTACGCTGGCTTGGTGCGATGCGGCGAATGTGTTGAGGATACAGTTGGAACGCCAACAAATCAAATACTTCCCAAGTCTCCGCGAATATGCCCAGTTTTTTGGGATTACGCGCCAAATGCTCGACGAATTACCCAAGGAAATCGTGCTGATGCATCCAGGACCGATCAACCGGGGCGTGGAACTAAGTTCCGATGCAGCCGATTCGCCGCATTCCATAATCCTGGACCAAGTTGAAAATGGCGTAGCCGTTCGCATGGCCGTTCTATACCTACTCGCCGCGCGCGGCTAAACAATCCAAATAGGCTTGATACATTTCTTTTGCCTCAATTTGATTCCCGCAGGCAAAATGACCGAGTGGACAATTTTTCTTGCCATGATCTCCACATGGCCGACAAGCTAATTTTTCTTTGACCTCTATCACCCGCTTCCAATCAGACAAGGGACCAAAACCAAAGGCAGGAACCGTCGAACAAAACAAGGCCACCGTGGGCGTATTCACCGCCGAACAAAGATGCATGGGGCCGGAATCATTGACAAAAGCCATTAGGCATTGTTCGTATATACATGTAGAACCCAATAACGAATGATTTCCAGTTTCATTTTTTATGTTTCGCCCTTGCCCCTCAAAAGCCGCCTCGATTTGATCCGACAAATCCCGCTCATTCGGCGATCCCATTAACACAATGGGCTGATCCACAGGCAATAATTGAATAAATTCAATCCATTTTGAAATCGGTAAACGCTTTGTTTCCCAGACGGAACCCGGAGAAATACAGATGTATTGATTTTTTTTCAAGCCCTCAGGCAAGGAATCATCCTGAACCTGCAAATATGGATTATAAGTCGTTTTACCTACCCATGAGGCCAGCAAACCCGAATTCCGTTCCGTTTCATGTAGACCATTTCCGAAATCATGTTCCACACGCTCTTGAAAAAACCAAGCCAATGGATTTTTCGCAAATCCAATTACCCTTTTCGCTCCAATGCAAATACTCAAAAGGCCCATGCCAAAAAATCGCTGAACCACAAACACCTGATCATAGGACTCCCGAGCTAATTGCTTGCGTAAAGACCACCAAGAAGCCCATTTTTTCGATTTATCATAGACATAAACATGTCGGAGATTCGGATGGGGATAAGCCTTTAAAATGCTTTCATTCCCTTTCCGAACGAGCATATCCACTTGGGTCTCCGGAGATTCGATTCGAATTTTTTCAAGCATCGAAGTTGACAATACCACATCCCCTAAAAATGCCGTTTGAATAATAAGAACCTTCGATTGCGATGACATGCAAGAAAAAATGAGTGATTGGCCATAAAATTACTTAATTTTGAGATCTTTTTGGTAATTAGCCCTATATGAATTCAATTCAAGTCAAAACCCTTTCCAATGGCATCACGCTGGTACACCGGCAAGTCCTACATACCGAAATTTCGCATGTAGGGATTATGTTGGATATCGGAAGTCGGGACGAATTAGATTCCGAACAGGGACTCGCCCATTTTTGGGAACATTTAGCCTTCAAAGGCACGCCCAAATACAATAATATGCAGATTATCAACCGCCTAGAACTCATCGGCGGAGAATTAAATGCCTATACGACCAAAGAAAAAATCTGCTTCCATGCCTCTGTTTTGACACCTTATTTCGAACGGGCACTCGAATTATTAACCGAAATCACCTTTCATTCCACCTTTCCGGAAAAGGAATTAGAAAAGGAGCGCAGTGTCATTTTGGAAGAAATGGCCATGTATTACGAAGCGCCCGAGGATGCGATTCAGGACGATTTCGATGAATTATTATTTCCAAATCATCCCTTAGGAATCAATATTTTAGGTACCGCCGCCCATGTGCAATCTTTCCAAAAAAAGGATTTACACGCCTTTATTGAACGAAATTTAGATACCTCGCGGATCGTCATCTCGTCCATTGGGAAATTAGCCCACGACAAGGTATTTGCCTGGGGCGAAAAACATGTAGGGTCTATACCCTTAAAAAAACACCTGATTACCAGGGCCCTACCACCCCTTATGATTCCGCATGAGCGAATCACAAAAAGGGGGCTCACGCAGGCACATGTGGCCATGGGCCGACAATCCTTCGCCATCGAAAACCCAAATCGCCTCGCATTTTTCATGCTCATTAACCTACTCGGAGGTCCCAGCATGAACTCACTACTGAACGTGTCCGTGCGCGAGAAGCACGGTTTGGTTTATTCGATTGAAGCCACTTTTACCAGCTACATGGATTCGGGATTTTGGGCGATCTATTTTGGGACAGAACCGAATCAAGTAGCCAAAGCCATTCGATTAATCCAAAAGGATTTTGATAAATTAAAGGATAAAGAATTATCCCAACCGCAATTGGCCAAAATTAAATCCCAATTAAAAGGCCAAATGGCAATGGCCGAAGAAGGAAATTTGAATTTCATGTTAATGATGGCCAAAAACCTCCTGGACCGCGAAAAAATCGAGACTTTAGAGGAAATTTTTACGCAAATCGACCTAGTGACGGCAGAACAATTGCAACAATTGGCCATCGAAATGCTAAATCCCGATGAATTAAGTAGGCTCATTTTTGAACCCTAAACGCTTTGCATCTTTATTTACATATCCCCTTTTGCCACCAGGCATGTCACTATTGTGACTTTCATTTTTCGACCAATTTGGTTCAGAAAAAGGCAATGGTCGAGGCCATTTGCGAAGAAATAAACCTACAAAAATCATATTTACCGGATAGTCCATTAGAAACCATTTATTTGGGTGGTGGAACCCCTTCCCTGCTCAATCCATCCGAATTAGAAGAAATATTTGCCCAGATTAACAAACATTTTAGCGTGGATTCTCAGGCAGAAATCACCCTTGAAGCTAATCCGGAGGATTTGAAATTCGAATACCTGAAAGCCTTGAAAAGCTTGGGCATCAATCGCCTAAGTATCGGAATTCAATCTTTTCAGGAGAAAAACCTTCCCTATTTAAATCGAAATCACAGCGCATCGGATTCCCTAAATTGCATTCAGCAAGCACAAGCGATCGGATTCGATCATATCAGCCTAGATTTGATTTATGGGATTCCTAAGAATTCACTGGCGGATTTGGAAGCGGATTTACAATGCGCGATCAGTTCCAAGGTAGATCATATTTCAGCGTATAGCCTGACGATAGAGCCTAAAACGGTCTTTGGCATTCAAAAAAAGAAGGGAGCCTTTCAGGAAATCGAGGAAGACATGATGTCGGATTCATTTGTTTTGGTGCGAAAGCGTTTGACTGAGGCGGGTTTCGACGATTATGAAACGTCTAATTTTGCCAAAAACCAGCGCTATTCCCGACATAACACTTCGTATTGGAACCAAGAACCTTATTTGGGCATTGGTCCATCGGCACATAGTTTTAATGGGACGAGTCGGCAATGGAACATCGCCAAAAATGGTCTTTACATTAAATCCATCGGAGAAGGAAAGATTCCCGCGGAAATTGAAATCCTAAGTCCAGAAAATAAATTAAATGAATACCTCATGACACGTTTACGGACTGCTTGGGGGATTGATCTAAATGTGGTGAAATCGGCTTATCAGGCCATCAACCGTGAATTTCCACAAGTAGCAGTGAATGATTGGATACAAAATGGACTCGCAGTTTTGGAAAAAAATCAATTAAAACTGATCGGTCCTGGAAAATTAATGGCAGATAAATTGGCCAGTGATTTATTTGTCGTGTAACAAATCGTAAATTCGTGAAAATTTTCTTGCATGGCGAAACGCGTTGACACCTCTAAAAATTACCAAGCGACCCCTCGAAGCTCGAAATTCGATCGAGTAAACCGACCGAGTTCTTCGAATAAAAAAGGAGGATCCTTTCGGAATGTCATGCGAATGTTAGGAAAAACCCTCTTATATGTGTGGATTTCCACCCTAGTGGCGATTGTGTTATTGAAATTTGTGCCGGTATATTTCACGCCAACGATGGCTTCTCGGAAAATCGATGCGCTTCTTGCTGGTGAACCTAGTAAAATACATAGCCAATGGACACCCTATAAAGAAATAGATCGTAATTGTGCACTCGCCGTCATCGCTTCCGAGGACCAAGTTTTTCCAGATCACATGGGATTCGATTTTAAATCCATGTGGCAAGCGGTGAACAATAACATGAAAGGCAAAAAAATCAAAGGAGCGAGTACGATATCCCAGCAAGTTGCGAAAAACGTGTTTTTATGGCAAGATCGAAGCTACCTTCGCAAAGGCCTCGAAGTCTATTTCACCCTGATGATTGAACTTGTTTGGGGCAAAAAACGCATCTTAGAAGTGTATTTAAATGTGGCAGAAACGGGGAAAATGACATTTGGGATGGAAGAGGCTTGTCGGCGCTTTTACCAGCATTCCGCCCAAGAAGTAAGTAGCACAGAAGCCGCACGCATCGCTGCCTGCCTTCCAAGCCCGATTCGCTTTTCCGTGGCAAATCCCTCAGGCTATATCAATAGACGAACCCAAGCCATCAAAAGACAAATGAATGGCCTAGGGGGTAAAAAATACCTGTATAAAATTAATTGATTAATTCCAAAGTAGGATCCCAAAATTTGGTTTTAAAATCAATTACTTGATCATTTTTCACCTGAATTCCTTCAGATTCCAATAATTCCTGCATCCGATTTTCGCCAAAAAAATGTTTACCCGTCAAGGCGCCGACCCGATTAACGACCCGATGCGCCGGAACATTTGGCAAGGTATGAGAGGCATTCATGGCCCAACCGACCATCCTCGCCCCACCTTTCATCCCCAAATAGGCCGCAATAGCTCCATAGGAACTCACCCGCCCCGTTGGAATAAGACAAACCACCGCATAAATAGCGTCAAATGTATTTTCTTGGGCCAATTAATCTTCTTTTCGTTCCGCAATTTCCCTTTCTAATTCAGCATACCATTTGGTACCAAATTTACGAATCAAGGGATCTTTTAAAAATTTGTAAATCGGCACCCCTAATTCTTTGCCATGGGAACAGGCATCCGAACAAATGGTCCAACGATCGTAATTAAGCGCCTGATATTCAGCTAATTTCTGAATCCGAATGGGATATAAATGACAGGAAATAGGTTTCCTGAAATCTGTCTTCCCTGCAAAATAAGCCTGCTCGATTCCGCATTTCAAATGGCCCTTTTCATCATATAATGCATAGACACATTCCCGACCTTGAATAATGGGTGTCGAGAAATCACCATCCTCATCCTTGACCCAAGTGCCTTGTTTCGCAATTTCAGCTAACCCATCTGCCGATAAAAAAGGAGCAATTTCAGCCTGAATTCGCTCGATAATCGCTAATTCATCTTCTTCCAAGGGAGCCCCTAAATCACCTTCCACGCAGCATGCGCCTTTGCATTTAGCTAAGTCACAAACAAAAAACTCATCAGCCACATCTTCACTGATGACGGTGTCATCGATTAAAATCATTATCGGGGTATTTAGGACAACAAATGTACGGATAATTCGTTTTTAATTATTATTTGGTATTTTTGTTAAACCAACGAATCTAAAAAGTTGATCAAAAAAGCAGTACTTCTATCCTTTTGTTGGGTAGGACTTTCCTACTTTTCCATGGGCGTCATTCCCAAGGACACTATTTCTATCGGAAATGTCCGAATCGCGATACATGCCTCGGCGAAAGCTATTTTTGAAAAAGAATATACGATGTTGGGGGCCAACAAACGCTATTCAACGGCATTATTAGACAAAATGCGCCTATATTTTCCCGTCATTGAACCTATTTTAAAAGAAGGAAACATCCCAGATGAATTCAAATATTTGTGTGTGCAGGAAAGTGCTTTGAATGCAAATGCAACCTCAAGCTCGTCAGCAGTGGGATATTGGCAATTTAAATTAGAAACCGCCAAGGATGTGGGACTTCAGGTGGACAAGCAAATCGACGAGCGCCGACACATCATTCAAGCCACCAAAGGCGCTGTGCAATATTTTACCCGCAACAATACCGTATTAAACAATTGGATGAGTACCCTACTCTCCTATCGCCTCGGTTTAGGAAGTATCAAAAAACTAAATTATGCGGCAGATTGGGCCGGAAAAACGGAAATTCAGGTGGATTCATCCACGGATTGGTATGTGATTCGTTTTTTGGCTTACAAGGAATTCTGGGCAGAAAAAATTGCCAATGAACCTGTTTTAAGTCCAGATAATCAACTAGTTACCTTTGAGGCAAAAGGAGGCCAAAACCTATATGCCATTTCTGACGAATTAAAAATCAGTTATGACGACATTAAGAAATATAATTCTTGGATTTTACATGACTATTTGCCAGAGGATAAATCCTATACGATTTACCACCCTTCTAATTTAAAAATGTTTATGAGTCCGTTGGAAAGCCCAGAATTCATTGCGTCCATTGATTCGAACCAATTGTATCAACCGAGTCCTAAACAACAAGGCAAAAAAAAATATAAAGATATCTTAAGCGATGAGGTGGAAACCAAAAATCATATCGTTGTTTCTGGGGAAACCTTAAGCTCCATCGCCTCGAAATACAACATGAAATTACCCGATTTATTGCGCCTAAACGAAATGAATATGCAATCTATGATCATGTTAGGCCAAAAAATTAAGGTCTCGCGCAAGGTTCCTATGTTGGAAATCATCTCACAAAAACTGGATCAAAAATCTCAAAATAGCCCAGTGAAAAAAGAAAATAAACCTAGCGATGAGATTAAAAGGGTAAATGAAGAAATCCGAAAAGTTGAAACGAAAGAAGAAAAAACCACCTTTTACCTTGAACCCGCTGAATCTAGAGAAATAATTTTCAAGGAAGAAAATAAAGGCAATAACGCAGTAAGCGAAAAGCCAATCACTAAAATGGCAGAAAGCACAAAAGCCAAGGATGTGAAAAAAACCATGGCAAAACCCGTGGAACCTGTCAAAGCAGAGGAAGTCGAAGTTATATCCGCTGGTTCAAATGAAATTCTAATCAAAACACATACGGTTCAGGCAGGTGAAACACTCTTCCGAATCGGACAAACCTACGGCCTGCGGGTAGAGGATTTGATAAAATGGAATAATTTAGGAAAGAATGCCACGGTTAAAATGGGTCAAAAAATTAAATTAAGCCCAAATTAAATCACCCGCATCATCAATAAACCATCGCGTAGCGGAAGTAAAACCTTTTCGACCCGCGGATCCTCCAAGCATTTTTGATTAAAATCACGTAAGGCCTGCGTCGATTTGTCTTGCGCCTTTTCATCGACAATTTTACCACTCCACAGGACATTGTCAACTAAAATAATTCCGCCAGCATTCATTTTTTGAATTACCAAATCAAAATAGAGCGCATAATTTCGCTTATCGGCATCAATAAAAACTAAATCAAAAGGTCCGGCAATTGTTGGGATTTCATTTTTGGCATCCGCAATCCGATAATCGATTTGCGGCGCAAAACCCGAACGGTCAAAAAACGACCGGGTAAATTTTTCCAGCTCTTCATTGACATCCAAGGTAATGATCTTTCCTTCGGGTCTTAAACCTTCCGCCAAACATAACGCTGAATAACCGGTGTAGGTCCCGATTTCCAAGATGAGATTGGGCCGCAAAATTTTTGAAATAAACGATAAAAAACGACCTTGTAAATGCCCTGAAAGCATCCGAGGCTGTAAAATCATCGCATGGGTTTCTCGATCTAATTCCTTTAATAAGTCACTTTCGGGATCTGAAAAGAGCCTCGCATATTCCTCAATGGCCGGATCGATAAATTCCATACGCTATTTAATTCCAGTGTAGAAAAAATCGAGGGACCCATCTGGGTCTTGACTTAGGAAATAATCATCTACTTGAATCGAATCCACTAAAGAGGAATTGGATTTGGACACAGCAAGCCGACTTAAGCGATTCGCGATGTCATAGGGTACTTGAAGCCAGGTGCGAGGCAAGCGATATTGTAGATTGAAGATATCAAAGCGCGTAATCCTTTTGACCGATTTTCTATTCTCCTCATAATAGGCCATCACCTTTTCATTGCCTTGAACACCTTCCGTGATCACTTCTGAAAAATAGGTTTTCATTAAATCACGCAGTTCATGAGCCAAATATTCCCGCACGTGCCATGGATTCCGGGTCAATGAAAACTTCCGATTCACCGTCGTCAAATACAATTTTCCGCCGGGCTTTAGCACGCGCGCAGCTTCCTGTAAAAAAAACGCATCTGGTTCGATGTGTTCGATCACTTGGAAGGTAACCACAAAATCAAAATGATCCGAAGGCAAATTTTGCAAGGGAGGCAAAAACATGTCGATAAAGGTGAAATTGGGATACTGAACGCTCAGCTGGCTCATCAATTCCGTATTTTTATCTACCCC
The DNA here is from genome assembly GCA_903907745.1 of uncultured Cytophagaceae bacterium. Lineage (GTDB taxonomy): Bacteria > Bacteroidota > Bacteroidia > Cytophagales > Spirosomataceae > Aquirufa. The sequence continues at coordinate 13,899 of CAIVPF010000039.1, forward strand.
TGTATAAGCGGTCAAGGAGGGTGCTAAAACGCCCACACCCCGTCCTGTTCCACAGCCGATTTCCAAGACATTACCTGAAATCAATTTACTTACATGGAGGTAAGGAAATAAAAGTCGTTGGTGCACTGGATTATCCGAAGGGATTTCAGAAGAAGCGATTTCAGTCGTTTTGTACATATGGGGTAGATTAGTCGACAAAGATACTAATTATATTAGAAAAGGTCGAATGGGGAACGTCTGCTGATATGTTAAAAAAAATGATGACCTTTGTAAAAATTTACAATTCCATATCGTGTCAGAAGAAAACGAATCACGGCCGCCATTCAAAAGGCCATTTAAGCACTTTACTACGCCTAAAACCGATAACAAAGAATTTGTATTCGGCGTGCAATCGGTCCTTGAAACCTTGCGTTCAGGAAAAGAAATCGATCGTTTATTGGTTCAGCGCGAATTGGGAAACACGGAAATTTTGGATTTAGCCCGTGAAAAAGGGATACAAGTTCAAAAGGTTCCTTTGGAAAAATTAAATCGCATTACGCGTAAAAATCACCAAGGCGCCATTGCATTCGTATCGGCTATTCATTATGCTAAATTGGAAAATGTGATCGCGGATACCTTTGAAAAAGGTCAAATCCCCTTAGTTATCATTTTAGACCGGATTACCGATGTCCGGAATTTTGGAGCCATCGCACGTACCGCTGAATGTGCTGGGGCGCATGCGATTGTGATTCCGGCTCGTGGCGCGGCACAAATTAATGCAGATGCGATGAAAACCTCTTCGGGAGCTTTGAATTTTATACCTGTTTGTCGGGAAGACAGCTTAATCCAAGCCGTTGATTTTCTTCAAAATTCCGGCTTAAAAGTGATAGCCTGTACCGAGAAAACAAAGAATTCCATTTACGCATTGGACTATTCAAGTCCCGTTGCTATCATACTAGGTTCTGAGGAAGATGGAATTTCGGATGAATTAATTCGTAAATCGGATGAATTAGCCGCTATTCCTCAAACGGGCCAGGTGGGATCGCTCAATGTTTCCGTCGCCACAGGGGTCATCGTTTTTGAGGCGATACGTCAACGAATTTAATCTCGTTTCACCAATCCAGCAGACGCTTGTGCCGTCGGTAATAACAATACATCTGCCAAATTCACATGTGCAGGCGCCATCACCATGTAGCGAATCACTTCGGCTACATCTTCGGCGACTAAAGGCGTGAATCCCTGATATACGGCATTAGCTCGGTCCATGTCGCCCTTGAAACGCACCGCTGAAAATTCTGTGTTCACCGCACCTGGTGCCACCGAACTAACTTTGATGTAAAAAGGATTTAAATCCAAACGCATTCCCTGGGTTAAGGCCTCAACAGCTGCTTTGGAAGCACAATACACATTTCCATTCGGATAAATTTGCTTGCCCGCGATCGAGGATAAATTAAGAATATGTCCTGACTTACGCTCAATCATACCGGGTATAACCGCTTGAGAAACATATAGTAAGCCATTCACGTTACTATTCATCATCGCGTCCCAATCAGCCTCATCTCCGGATTGAATCGGAGACATGCCATGCGCATTCCCCGCATTATTAATTAATACATCGATAGGTCTCCATTCGGCAGGAAGCTTTTCAAAAGCTGATTTTACAGCACTAGCATCCCCTACATCAAAAATAAGTAGATACGAATCCGTGGACAATTCCGCCTGCAAGGCTTCTAAGCGATCCAAGCGACGACCGCATAAAATCAATTGAAATCCTTCTTTAGATAATGCTTTCGCCGTAGCCCAACCAATTCCTGAACTTGCTCCTGTGATGCATGCAATCTTTTTCATCTGCCTAATTTTTCAACGAAGGTAAGACCCAATTGTGGTTCTTAAAAATTTGTCGGTAATTTGCACAAAATTTTTAAGATGAATTATTTGATCGTAGGCCTCGGCAACATCGGACCCGAATACTTATTTACCCGGCATAATATCGGCTTTATGGCCGTGGATTATTTAGCCAAACAAAAAGATCTCAAATTTAGCAATGATCGGCTCGGATCCATTTGCCAATATAAACTGAAAGGAAACGGCATTTACCTGCTCAAACCAAATACGTTCATGAACTTGAGTGGAAAATCAGTAAATTATTGGATGCAACAATTGAAAATCGAAAAAGACAATCTGCTCATTCTGGTCGATGACATCGCACTCCCCTATGATACACTCCGACTCAAGCCCAAAGGATCCGCCGGTGGTCATAATGGACTTAAAAGCATCGAAGCAACCCTAGGCACCCAAGAATACGCACGTTTACGCATGGGCGTAGGCGATGATTTCCCAAAAGGCCGCCAAGCAGATTATGTCTTAAGTAACTTTTCTCCCACGGAATTAGACAACATTCCCCTCATTCTCGACAAAACTTCTGAATTCATTGAAAATTTTTGCCTCGAAGGTATCCAAAAAACAATGAACAAATACAACCAATAATTGTATTTTTTAAAGAACTTTTGAATTTTTCCGTAATTTACAAATTAGAATTATTCAAAAGTAATTCAAATGATTGCCAAATATAATTTGGCATAAATAAATTTAACGTTATTTAAATTTGTTTTTAGATGTATTTTTTGGAATATATGTAAGTATTACTCATTAAATTGTGTAAAATAAAGTTTTGCAATATTAAAAAAATGCAATAATTTTGTATTGTTGATTTTTAATGAAATATAACAAAACACATGAAGAGTAAAATAGTATTGATAAGTTGTCTAATGGGATTAGGCCTTATCGCAACAGAGGCAAAAGCAAGCGGAACAAATCAGAATGTTCGTCATTCAAATTTGGTATCATCAAAGGGTGAAACTCTTTCTGAAGTAATTCAGATTTTAATTCGAAAAGAAAATGTAGGAACGAAGCCGAGCGCAACAAGCTTAACGATTTCCATCTTGGAAGATTATCAAAACAACAACCAGGCATATGTAAAAGTAAGCCAAGAAGATAAGATCACATTTAATCAAACAATTCAAACAATTCTTTCACAAGGAAATACGATTTCAGATGAAAAAACGTTGAACTGGATGAAAGAAATTAAAAAATCAGCCACGGCAATTAATACAGTTTGGGCGATTTTAGCTGAACAGAAAGTTGAAACTGAAATTTCAAACAATTTCACAGAACAAAATCAAAGTTTAGTTGTTGTATTCAATTATTAGATTGTTAGTAGTTTTCATAGTTAAATAGGTTTAGAGGTAATCAAAAAAGGTGTTGTTTATAACGACACCTTTTTTATTTTTTTTGCACTATACTTATATTATTTGCAAAATAGTCCTATATTTGTATAAATTTTCATAGTTAAATAGGTTTAGAGGTTAAACAAATAAGGTCAGAAGTTTCTTCTGACCTTATTTTTATGGGCTTTATTTTATCAAATTGACACATTAGCGAATCGTAGCCCCATTCCACACCTCTTTTCCCGGTTCCATAAAGGCTAAACTACCATCCGCATCTTCAGCCATTAAAATCATTCCCTCTGACTCTATGCCCATCATCTTACGTGGGGCGAGGTTAGCCAAAAAACTTACTTTTTTACCAATAATCGCCTCAGGTTCAAAAAACTCTGCAATCCCACTGAGGATGGTTCGTGAGCGAATTCCGTCGTTGATGGTCAACTTCAATAATTTCTTGCTCTTTTCCATTTTGGACGCCTCAACAATCTGACCCACACGAATATCCATTTTCGCAAAATCATCAAATTCGATCGTTTCTTTGATCGGCGCAACTTCCTTGCTTGCTAATTCCATACTTGATTTGCTTTGAGCTAATTTATCTATTTGCTTTTGAATAACATCATCTTCTATTTTTTCAAACAAAAGACCTGGATTTTTTAAGGTCCGACCGGCTGGAATTAAATCAAAATTGGATATTTCAGCCCAACTACAATCCTTCAAACCCAAAGCCTGACGCAATCGCTCAGCCGTAAACGGAATGAATGGCTCCAAGGCTATACTCGCATGAGCAACTAATTGGATCGCATAATTCAATACCGTACCCGCCTTAGCCGGATTTTCCTTGATGATTTTCCAAGGTTCCGCCTCAGCTAAATATTTATTACCGATACGAGCCACTTCCATCGCGAACACTAAAGCATCTCTAAACTTATAATTGGCCAAGGAAGCATCTAATTTCGCCGGAATTTCAGCCAAAGCCTTCCGCAATTCATCCTCCAATCCCGTTTCTTCTGCCTTTTCTGGGACGTTGGAATCAAAATTCTTATCGATCAACACAAAGGCCCGATTCACAAAATTTCCCAAAATCGCGACCAATTCAGAATTATTTTTCGTCTGAAAATCCGCCCAAGTAAAATCAGCATCTTTCGTTTCAGGGCTTGATGCCGTTAAAGCATATCGCAAAACATCCTGTTTCCCCGGAAAATCTAAAAGATATTCATGCAACCAAACCGCCCAATTCCGAGAAGTCGAAATTTTTTCCCCTTCTAAATTCATGAACTCATTCGCCGGAACTTGATCCGCCAATTGATATCCCCCATGCGCCAAGCACATCGCCGGAAATATCAAACAATGGAAGACAATATTATCCTTTCCAATAAAATGAACGATTCGAGAATCCTTTGCTTTCCAATAGGTCTCCCAATTGGGCGTTAATTGGCTCGTCATAGACACATAGCCGATCGGCGCGTCAAACCATACATATAGTACTTTCCCTTCCGTATCCGGCAAAGGAATAGGAACACCCCAATTCAAATCACGTGTCATCGCACGGGGTTTCAAACCGTCTTGCAACCAAGATTTTACCTGACCCAATACATTCGGCTTCCATTCCGGATGCGAATTCACATAATCCGTCAAAGCCGGTTGCCATTGATCCAAAGGCAAAAACCAGTTTTTCGTGGGCTTCAACACCGGAGAAGCGCCACTCAACATCGATTTTGGATTAATTAATTCATTGGGCGACAAGGTCGTCCCACATTTTTCACACTGATCCCCATAGGCACCCGGCTGCTTACAGGAAGGACAATCGCCCACAATGTAGCGATCAGCTAAGAATTGATTCGCCGACTCATCAAAGTACTGCATCGTCGTCTCCTCCACAAATTTCCCTTCCTCATATAAATGCAAGAAAAAATCTTGCGATATTTTATGATGAACAGGATCAGACGTACGACCATAGATATCAAAGGATATACCAAATTGTTCAAATGAAGATTTGATCTCCTGATAATAATAATCCACCACCTCCTGCGGCGTTTTTCCCTCTTTTTGCGCCTTAATGGTAATCGGAACGCCATGCTCATCCGTTCCAGACACAAAAATCACATCCTTCTTTTGCAAACGTAAAAACCGCACATAAATATCCGCTGGCAAATAACATCCAGCCAAGTGACCGATGTGAATCGGGCCATTGGCATAAATTAAAGCTGCAGTAACCGTGGTACGTGAAAATTCTGACATAGACAATCCAAATGAAAACACAAAAATAGCTAAAAAATCTACACGGGGCAGAGAAAATATATTTGACAAAAATTTGAAGGACTTATTGGATTTTGTTTCCAGAAAAAGTATCTTTGCAGACATTTTTAATAAAAAACGACGAAAATACATGTTAATTATTTCAATTAAAGAAAACGAATCCATCGACAAAGCGTTAAAACGTTTTAAAAAGAAATTTGAGAAAACAGGTGTAGTAAAAGAATTACGTAGACGTTCTGCATTTGAAAAACCATCAATTTCTCGCCGTACGGAATTAATTCGTGCTTCTTACAAACAAAGAACTTACGGAAATATTAATAACTAATATTATCCATTAAATATTCTAAGAATTGACTACTTTCGGGCTATGAACCGAGAGTCAGTCAATTTTTTTTTGGACCACCTCCGAACCGAGCGCCGACTCAGTAGCCACACCCTAAGCGCTTATTCCACCGACCTCGACCAATTCCTCGCTTTCATCGAACCAGATTCCCTACCGGAAATCAAAGCCCAGCAGATTCGAAATTGGTTAATATCCCTCTCGGACGATACCGTCCAAAACCGAAGCATCAATCGAAAACTAGCCACATTAAGGACCTTTTTTAAATTTCTGATTCGTCGGGGCGACATCCAAACAAACCCCATGGGAACCATCAAAATGATTAAGGTAAGTAAAAAGCTACCTCAATTCATCCGAGAATCTGACATGCAGGGACTGTGGGAAGCAAATCCAAGCGATGCATCCACCTTTGAAGACATTCGTGATCAATTAATCCTCTACTTATTATACGGTACAGGAATCCGCTTAGCCGAATTGATATCCCTACAAAAAAACCACATAAACCTTCATCTAGGGACTATCCGTGTCCTAGGAAAACGAAATAAGGAACGCATTATTCCCATTCCACAGGTCATTGCCGACTGGATTTTGCGCTATCAAAGCCTGTGTCCCTTTGAGCATACACATCTATTACTCACAGACAAAGGTGAAAAATTATATCCCATGTTTGTCCAGCGCCTTGTTAAGAAACAATTAGGCAACATCAGTACCTTAGAAAAATTGTCACCCCATGTCCTTCGGCACACCTATGCCACGCACTTATTAAATCGCGGCGCAGATTTAAATGCCATCAAGGAATTATTAGGCCACGCGAATCTCGCAGCTACTCAGGTATATACGCATAATTCGATGGAAAAGATGAAAGAAGTTTACCAACAAGCCCACCCGAAAGCCTAATCGGGCAATATCACCGGTCCAGCTTGATTGATTTCTGACACATATTGTTCAGAACCAATTTGAACCTTGGCGAATTCGGCCGCCATGGCATCCGCTACTTTTTGAGCGGTTTCCTGACCTTTTGACAAAGCAAATAAAGAAGGACCAGAACCTGAAATCGAGCAACCTAATGCGCCAGCAGCAAGCGCCGCTGCCTTCACCTCAGCAAATTGAGGAATTAAAATTGCCCGCGAGGGCTCGATAATCACATCGACCAAGGACCGGCCAATTAATTCATAATCAGGCAGTAACAAACCCGCCACCAAACCGGCCACATTTCCCATTTGGGTAATGGTCATCGATAAGGAAATCTCTTGATTCAAAATACCACGCGCATCCTTCGTATTCACCTCAATCTGCGGATGTACGATACTGGCATATAGGTCTTTGGGGGTAGGAATTTGAATAATATCAAGTGGATTATAACTACGTATGATAATAAAACCACCCAGTAAACTAGGCCCCACATTGTCCGCATGCGCAGAACCGCAGGCCACTCGCTCTCCCTCCATGGCGAAGGGCAATAATTCTTTTTGAGTCAATGGCCTACCCATCAACTCATTCGCCGCAAATACCCCCGCCACCGCAGAAGCAGCCGAAGAACCCAAACCGCTTCCCAATGGCATATCTTTATGCAAGGACAAATAGAAACCTTGGTCCTCTCGACCTATATGAGTTAGGTACTTTTGAATAGCTATGCCGGCCGTATTTTTAGACACTTCTTTAGGCAAGCGCCCCTCATCTCCCGTAATTTCAATGATTTCAATGCCTGGGCTGGACTTTTTCACTAATACTACTTCATCGCCGGGATGATTCACGGCAAATCCGAAAATATCAAATCCACAAGCTACATTGGCCACCGTGGCAGGTGCATAAACCCGAATTTTTTCCATGAAAGCTAAATAAATCCTAGTGAAACAATATCAGCAAACACCCCTGAAGCCGTCACCTCAGCGCCTGCCCCAGGCCCTTTAATGACCAGAGGTCGGTCATGGTAGCGCTTAGTCGTAAAGGCGATCACATTATCCGCACCATCCATTTGATAAAAAGGATGAGCAGGTCCCACCGCCCGTAATGCAATCGTGATTTTTTGATTCTCTAATTGGGCGATATAGCGAAGTACCTTTCCTTCTGCATGCGCCACATTCACCATTTGCTCAAAATAGGCGTTTTCCTTTTCTAATTCCGCAAAAAATGCATCCACAGAAGGCGCCTGTTCACAGGAAAGCGGAATAATTGGCTGAATGGTGATGTCTGAAAATTCTAATTTTAATCCGATTTCCCGACTTAAAATCAAAATTTTCCTGGCCACATCCATCCCACTTAAATCTTCCCGAGGATCAGGTTCGGTATAACCTTTTGCCTTCGCTTCTTTCAAAACATCCGCGAATGATTTACCCGGCACGAATGAATTAAATAAATAAGATAAAGTTCCTGATAAAATACCCTCGATTTTCTCAAATCGATCTCCAGAGGCAATCAAACCCTGCAAGGTATTAATGACCGGCAGACCTGCGCCTACATTGGTTTCATACAAGAATTTAACGCCCTTTTGTAAGGCCGTCTGATGCAATTCCGCATATACTTGATAAGGACCGGAATTAGCCACTTTATTCGGGGTCACCACCGAAATATTAGACTTAAATAAGCCTAAATAATGCGTGTATATTTCTTTATTTGCGGTACAATCAGCAAATATGGCATTCGGTAAATTCAGGTTTTTGACCTGATCCACAAAAGAAGCCAAATCACTTGGTTCTCCTTTTTCAACTAATAAGTCCAACGCATCCTTTAAATCAATTCCTTGTTCCAGAATCAATTGCTTCCGCGAATTCATAATGCCCACTAATTTGATTTTCAAGCCCCTATATTTTGCCAAATAGCGCTCCTGACCGATCAATTGGGATATCAAGGTCTTTCCAATCAAACCCGTTCCCACTAAAAACAAATGCAAGGTTTTTATTTGAGAGAAGAAAAAGGTCTCATGAATCACATTGAGGGCTTTGGACAAATCCTTTTGCGAAATCACCACGGAAATATTTAATTCCGATGAACCTTGGGCGGTCGCCACTATATTAATCCCATTTTTTCCTAAAACAGAAAACAAGCGACCCGATACACCCGTATGCTGGCGCATGCCTTCACCCACGACGGCGATGACAGATAAATCTTGTTGAATATCAATTCCTTCAATATCACCTGACTCAATTTCCTGCGCAAATTCATGATGCAATAATTCTCGAACTCGATTCGCAAAAGGCGGCTCTATCGCAAAACAGATCGAATGTTCAGAAGACGCCTGCGAGATCAAAATAACCGAAATGCGTTCTCTAGCTAATACAGTAAACAATTTAGCCGAAACACCTGCCACACCGATCATCCCTGAACCTTGTAAATTCACCAAGGCCAAATGGTCGATCGAACTAATCCCCGTAATAATGTAGGGACTCGATTTGACTTCTTTACTGACTACCGTCCCCTCAAATTCCTGATGAAAAGTATTCAAAACCCGAATCGGGATGTTTTTCGCGAATGCTGGTTGCAAGGAAGGCGGATAAATCACCTTCGCACCAAAATGAGTTAATTCCATGGCCTCGGCGTAGGAAATATGTGGAATAGTAAAAGCAGATGGGACTTTACGTGGATCCGCAGTCATCATGCCATCTACATCGGTCCAAATTTCAATTTCATTCACATGCAAGGCCGCCCCGAAAACAGAAGCGGTATAATCA
>CAIVPF010000040.1 GCA_903907745.1 uncultured Cytophagaceae bacterium
GCAGAAATGGATGTGTTTTGGGAGGAGGCGAAAGGCCTTTAATTCACCAAAAACTGATACACCGTTCTCGTCGAATAGTTTTGACCGGGTCTTAACACGGTGCTTGGAAAGCTTGGTTGATTCGGAGAATCCGGAAAATGTTCCGTTTCTAGGCAGAATCCCATGCGTTTCGAATAGGACACCCCGTATTTTCCGGTTAGGTGGCCATCTAAGAAATTTCCTGTGTAAAATTGAACGCCGGGCTCGGTGGTGAAGGCTTTCAGGGTGCGACCTGATTCTGGATCGTGGGCGATGGCGGCTAGCGCAAATTCGCCAGCGGGTTTCTCGAAAGCGAAGCAATGGTCATATCCGCCCCCGCGTTTGATTTGTTCGTTGTCGATCTGGTCGATGCGCGAACCGATAGCCTTGGGGCTTAGGAAGTCGAAAGGCGTTCCGGCGGTTGGGATTAATTCTCCAGTCGGGATGAGTGTTTGGTCTACGGCAACTAGTTTCGGTGCGTTTAATTGCATCGTATGATTTAAAATGTTGCGTTTGGTGTTTCCGCTTAGATTGAAATAGCTGTGATTGCAAAGGTTGATGATCGTGGCTTTATCGGTGGTGGCTTTGAATTGAACGGAAAGCTCGTTGGCCTCAGTTAAGACATACGAAAGTGTAACTTGAAGCGTTCCGGGATATCCTTCTTCCATGTCTTTGGAGGTATAGCTGAGGGTTAGGGTAGGACCATGAGGGCCTTTTTCGGCCGAAATCACTTTCCAAACCACTTTATCGAAACCTTTTATACCGCCGTGCAGGGCATTCCCGTTATTGTTAATGGGTAAATTATATCCAACGCCGTCCAAGGTAAATTTACCTTTGGCGATTCTATTTCCATAGCGTCCGACGGTAGCGCCGAAAAAGGGGGTGTCTTTGATATATTCGTCGAGTGTTTCAAAACCTAAGACCACGTCTTCGATTTTTCCGTTTTTATCAGGCGTTAAAATTTTGGTAATAATGCCGCCGTAACTCATGATGTGCACTTCCATGCCGCCGGAATTTTTTAGGGTAAATAGCTGAACGGATTCGCCAGCGGGAGTTTTGCCAAAGGCTTTGGATGTAATGGACATAGTCGGTTTTTGAGATAAAAGGGAAAATGACAGGCAAAAAATGGGGGCAAAAATGAGCCCCAATAGGCGTTTTTTCATGGTTTATAGGTCTTTGGAATTCGAATTTAAAGAATTCCGTTGAATTTGAAATATTTTTATTTATCTTTGCACCCCTATTTAAAATTAAATAGTTCACTTAATTTCAGCGTGTTAGCCCAGCACGTTGATGTATCCAGGGCAAAAATTTATGTCAAAACAACCAAAAGATTTCGACTGGGATTTAGTTGAAGGTAAAGGATTCGGTGGTAGTTATACTGCAGAATTGAAAGAACAAATGGAGGCTGCGATAGAAGCAACCTTGAATTCGGTAACTGAGAAAGAGGTAGTGAAGGGGATTGTGGTGAGTAAAACAGACCGTGAAGTAATTATTAACATTGGATTTAAATCTGATGGATTAGTTTCTGCATCTGAATTCCGCGATATGCCGGATTTGAAGGCAGGAGATGAAGTAGAAGTATACATTGAGAACCAAGAAGATGCGAATGGTCAATTGACTTTGTCGCGTAAATTGGCGAAAGTGATGGGTGCTTGGACGAACATTGAGCGTGCTTTGGAAGAAGATACGATTATCAATGGTTTTGTGAAGCGTCGTACTAAAGGTGGTTTAATCGTGGATATTTTTGGAATCGAGGCGTTCTTGCCAGGATCTCAAATTGACGTGAAGCCGATCCGTGACTTCGATATTTTCGTAGGCAAAAACATGGAGGTGAAGGTGGTTAAGATTAACCATACGAATGACAACGTTGTCGTTTCTCACAAAGTATTAATCGAAAAAGATCTAGAGGCGCAACGTCAGACGATCTTAACGAACTTAGATAAAGGTCAAGTATTAGAAGGTGTGATCAAAAACATGACTAATTTCGGTGTGTTCATCGATTTAGGTGGTGTAGATGGTTTACTTCACATCACGGATATCTCATGGGGTCGTATCAACCACCCACAAGAAGTATTGAAATTGGATCAAAAAATCCAAGTGGTGGTATTAGACTTCGACGAAAACAAAAAACGTATCTCTTTAGGTATGAAGCAATTACAAGCGCACCCTTGGGAGGCTTTAGCTGTGGAAACTGAAGTAGGTTCGAAAGTAAAAGGTAAAATCGTGAATGTAGCGGATTACGGTGCGTTCTTAGAAGTATTGCCGGGTGTAGAAGGATTGATTCACGTGTCAGAAATGTCATGGTCTCAACATTTGCGTAACCCACAAGATTTCTTGAAAGTGGGCGATGAAATGGAAGCAGTTGTGTTAACATTAGATCGTTCAGAGCGCAAGATGTCATTAGGTATCAAGCAATTAACGGAGGATCCTTGGACGAAGACTGATTTATTAGCGAAATACGCGATCGGTACGAAGCACAAAGGAACGGTTCGTAACTTGACGAATTTCGGTTTATTCCTTGAATTAGAAGAAGGAATTGACGGATTGGTTCACGTATCTGATTTGTCATGGACTAAGAAAATCAAACATCCATCTGAATTCGTGAAAGTAGGCGATTCATTAGATGTGTTGGTGATCGAATTAGATGCGGATAACCGTCGTTTAGCCTTAGGTCACAAGCAATTAGAAGAGAATCCTTGGGATACGTTTGAAAGTGTATTTACATTAGGATCGACGCATAAAGCAACTGTCATTTCGAAAAGTGATAAAATGGCTACCTTAGAATTACCTTATGGTATTGAAGGATTGGCGCCATTGAAGCAATTGACGAAAGCAGATGAATCCGTAGCGGAAATTGGTGAGGCATTGGATTTCGTGGTAATCGAATTCCAAAAAGAAGATCGCAAGATCATCTTATCTCACACGCGTTCGTTTACAGAGGCTACGGCTGAAGAAGTAGCTGCGGCTGCTGCGAAACCAGAGAAAAAGAAAGCTACGAAGTCGGCAGAAAAGCCGGCAAATGTAACGGCTGAAAAATCGACCATGGGTGATATCGGTGCATTGTCTGCATTGAAGGAGCAAATGGAAGGTGTTGAGCGCGAACAAGCGATCAAGAAATTAGAGAAAAAATCTAAGAAAGCAGAGTAGTCTTTTTTAAAGAACAAGAAAAGGGGAATGCGAAAGCGTTCCCCTTTTTGTTTTACATGAATTGCCCAGATTCCTTTGCAAAATATCAAGAAAATGATTTGCAATTCGGAGTTTTTTTGGCAAATTTACCTATTCGAGAAAACCGATTTACAAACTTAACGATTTACCTATGGCTAATGATTCAAGGCGTGATTTTCTAAAAAACGCCTCCCTGGCAGCTGCCAGTTTTTACATTGTTCCGCGTCACGTGTTGGGAAAAGGATTTACCGCTCCGTCTGATAAATTAAATATCATGGGGATTGGTGCAGGAGGAAAAGGGTACGGGGATATTATGAGTTCATTTAATAAAGGAGCTGAAAATATTGTGGCTTTGGTGGATGTGGATGATCGTCAGTCGGCACGTGCACGCAAGGAGCTTCCTAAAGCAAATTATTACAAGGATTTCCGGGTTGCCTTGGAAAAGGAAGGGGCAAATGTGGATGCGGTGATCGTGTCTACGCCGGATCATACGCATACGACGATAGCCATGGCGGCGATGAACCGTGGCAAGCACGTGTATGTACAAAAGCCTTTGACGCATGATATTTTCGAGGCGCGTATGATGACTGAAAAAGCACGCGAAATGAAGGTGGTTACCCAGATGGGAAATCAAGGTTCATCAGGAGACGGTGTACGTCAAATGATGGAATGGTTTGACGCGGGTGTGATCGGTAAAGTTCATACGGTACAAGTGTGGACAAACCGTCCGGTTTGGCCGCAAGGAATTGCCTATCCATCGGCGGGTTCTCCGGCACCGGCTGAATTGGATTGGGATTTATGGTTAGGACCAGCGAAATACAGAGAATATAATCCGGCTTTGCTTCCGTTCAAATGGAGAGGTTGGTGGGATTATGGTACAGGTGCATTAGGCGATATGGGATGTCACTTATTGGATCCTCCATTTAAGGTATTGGGAATTCGTGATGCTTTGACGGTAGAATGTTCTGTGGGATCTGTGTTCTTACAAGATTGGGTTCCTGAGTGGATTCCAGAAGGATGCCCGCCATCGTCGATGACGACTTTGAAATATGCGGCATCTGCTCGGAATAAATCAGCGGTGACCTTAACCTGGTACGATGGAGGTCTTCGGGCGCCACATCCGGATGGAATTCCGGCAACTGAGGTAATCGGTGATCCAGATGGCACGAATGGTGTTATTTTGATTGGAACTAAAGGTATTATGACCTGCGGAACTTACGGAATGTATCCAAAAGTATTTAAAAATGGGAAGCAAGTTCCAGAAGCGGAATTACCCAATAAAGTAACGTATGCTCGCGTTAAAGACGGACCTGCGGGTCACCAAACCCAATGGGTGGAGGCGTGTAAAGCAGGTTTCGGTAAAATGGAAGTGAGTTCAGGTTTCGATTATTCAGGTCCGTTTACGGAATCGGTTTTAATGGGAAATATCGCTATTCGTACGTATATGCTTCGTAATGGAGAGGGTAGAACGGCTAATTATATTGGACGTCAGCAGCTCAATTGGGACGCGGCAAACATGAGAATTACAAATTTCGAAGCAGCTAACCAATTTGTGAAGCGTGAGTACCGCGCTGGTTGGAAGTTAGACGAGAAAAAATAACCTTTGAATAAGTTATAACCAGAAAAGGACGGGGGATTTCTCCCGTCTTTTTTATTTTTGTTAAAAAATACCCTATATGATTTCTTCCTTTCCTGCTTTATCCCCCGCAGAACATGTTTTTTCCTCCGTGGAGGCCTATATTCAGTCGCAAGGCTATACGATAGTCGACAAGGACCACTCCCGCCCATGGGGTGGATTTTTCGTCATTCAGGAAGATCAGGCAGGGAAATTTGCCCAACAATTTTTTCCCCAGTTAAGTCTGGATTCTATCCAAATAACTAATAAATTAAGCCCCAAATTTTTAGTCGTAGCCCCAGAAAAACGCCTTTCTTGGCAATATCATTTCCGTAGAGCTGAAATTTGGACTGTCGTCGCAGGGCCTGTCGGCGTAGCTATTTCAGACACGGACGAACAAGGAGACGTAGGGACTTATCAGCATGCAGACTTCATTCAATTGGATCAAGGGGAAAGACACCGCCTCATCGGCCTCGATGCCTGGGGAGTGGTTGCCGAGATTTGGCAACATACAGATCCGAATCACCCTTCCGACGAATCCGATATCGTTCGCTTGCAAGATGACTTTGGCCGTTAATCGAATTATTCTTCCGTTCATCTAAAAATAATACAAGAAAACTTTGTAGTCTACGAAAGTTTCCATAGTTTTGCTACCCAATTATCAAAAGGGATTAGCAAATGAAATCGCGCATTCTACATAAAGGAGCAGAATTATTCTTTCGTTACGGAGTGAAGACCGTGACGATGGATTCGATTGCGACGGATTTAGGGATTTCTAAAAAAACGATATATCAACATTTTCCTGACAAAGACTCCATCGTCTACGAGGTCGTTAAATCCTTCATTGAACAGGATTTAAAGAAGTGGGAAGAGTTAGACAAACTTTATCCAAACGTTATCGAGAAAATATTCAAGTCCTTCGAGATGACTAAGGATTTGTTTACTCAAATGAATCCTCGGCTTCTATATGAGATTCAAAAGTACTTCCCAAATGCGTATGAACTTTTTTCAGATCATGGTGAAAAATGCATACATGAAAATCTAATCGCGGACTTTAAAAAAGGCGCACAAATTGGCTATTTCAGAAATGATATTGATTTTGAATTATTAGCCCGCTTACGGATGGCCGAAGTTAATTTGGTTTTCAATCCTGATTTTTATCCAAATAATAAATTACCCTTGTTTGAAACCCAACTCGTTCTCTTGGACATTTTCATGCGAGGAATTTTGACTGAAAATGGTTTAAAACTTTACACATCTTATCAAAACAAATTAACCCAATGATCCGCCTAAGAAAATTTTACGTCGGTCTATGTTTACTGAGCTCCTTGGCCGCAACTGCACAAACTTTCAGCCTCAAACAGGCCGTAGATTATGCCATTGTACATCAAGTGCAGGTAAAAAATAGCCAAATTGACTTGCAAAACGCAAGTGCCAAAATCAGCGAGATTAAAGCCATGGGCCTACCCCAAGTAAATGGCTCGCTCGCGCTGACGAATAACATCGTATTACAACGTATGTTTATTCCCGCCAAAATCTTCAACCCAGCTGCCGCAGAAGGAGAATTAATCGCCGCGAAATTTGGGGTGGAAAATTCGGGGTATGCGAATGTCACAATGAGCCAGTTGGTCTTCGACGGTACGTATTTGCTAGGCCTAAAAGCATCTGCTGTGTACAAAGATTTAGCGGTTAAGTCGGTGAGTCAATCGAAACAACAAGTTGCCGAAAACGTAACCAAAGCCTATTACGGAATTTTGGTTAATGAAAAACGATTAGGGCTTTTAAGACTGAATGTTGCGCGATTGGACACGCTTTTGAAAGAAACCCGCGCTTTAAATAAGCAAGGTTTTGTGGAGAAGATTGACGTCCAACGGTTGGATGTACAAGCGAATAATTTACGCACAGAACTCGAAAACGTGCTTCGCCTGCAGGAATTGAGCCTTACGCTATTAAAATTTCAAATGGCCTATCCAATGGAAGAGCCGATTCGCCTCAGCGAAACGTTAGACCAAGTGGAATTGTCCACCTTTAACCTGAATCCCAAAGGCGATTTTACCTATGCAAACCGCATCGAATATTCCATTTTGCAGACGCAGGAAAATTTGGCTGAATTAGATCTTAAGAGCATCAAAGCAGGTTATTTACCTCGTTTGTTATTGAATGCCAATTATGGATATAACGCGGGTGCGAACGCATTTGGTGATTTAATGACGAAACAATGGTTTGACAATTCGGCCATTACCGTGTCTCTGCAAATCCCGATTTTTGATGGATATGCTAAAAAATATAAAGCTGTACAATCAGAGAACAACTTACAAAAAGTACGTCAGTCGTATAATTTGTTAAAGTCGTCCATCGATATGCAGCGTTCACAAGCGAGCATAACCTTGAAAAATGCCTTGGAATCCATGAAAGAGCAAAAATCAAATTTGGATTTAGCGAATGAGATTTCTCGGGTGACGCGGGTGAAATACCAAAATGGGGTAGGTTCTAATCTCGAGGTGTTAAACGCAGAATCATCAATTAAAGAATCTCAGGCAAATTATTTTACCGCATTATACAATGCGCTCATTGCCAAAGTAGAAGTAGAAAAAGCAAACGGAACATTATACATAGACTAAGTAATCATGAAAAAAGTAAGCATACTCCTTTTTGGAATTTTGGTATTCGCGGCATGCGGATCGAAAGATAAAAAACAAGAATTAGCCGATTTAAAAAGTCAGGAAAAAGAGATACAGGCAAAAATTGCCGCCTTGGAAAAAACCCTAGGTAAACCTTCGGACCAGGCTGTTGCGAAGGTCATCACGGTAACCGCCAGCCCGATCGCCGCGCAAACCTTTAACCATTTTGTGGAAGCGCAAGGAAGCGTGATCGCTGAAAATACCGTTTTGGTTAGTCCACAAACGGGGGGGATGATTTTGACTTTGCCGGTGGTGGTAGGTCAATCGGTCTCCAAAGGCCAATTAATCGCAACCTTGGATAATAACATCTTGCAGGAGTCTTTGGAAGAAGTACGCCAACAATTATCGCTCGCCAAAACCATTTTTACCAAGCAAAAGGCGCTTTGGGACCAACAAATCGGAACGGAAGTTCAGTATTTGAGCGCAAAGTCGAACATGGAATCTTTGGAAAAAAGAATCGTGACCTTAAAGGCTCAATTAGGCCTTTCGCGGGTTACCGCACCCATTGCCGGAACGATCGAATTAGTTCGTCAAAAAGCGGGTGAAATGGGCGCGCCAGGCTTGCCGATTGTACAAATTGTTAATTTAGGAAACCTAAAAATTTCCGCGAAAATCGCCGATTCCTATGTGGGAACCGTGAAGCAAGGCGATGAAATCAACATCAAATTCCCAGATTTAAATAAGGAATTAAAGGCACGTATATCCTTGGTATCTAAAATCGTAAATCCCTTGACTCGGACGTTTGAAATCGAAGCACGCATCCCGAATGTGGGGGGCGAATTAAAACCGAATTTATTGGCCGTAATTAATATCAACGACACCTCGAAAAAGAATTCAATCGTCATTAGCGAAAACATTATCCAGAAAACCGAGAAAGGAAACTTAGTGTATGTGGCGGTGGAAGAAAATGGCAAGCAGGTGGCACGCGCCCGGACGGTAACGGTGGGTTTAACTTACAATGGCCAAGCTGAGATTACATCAGGTTTAAAAGCAGGTGAAGCGGTTATTACACAGGGATTTCAAGAGTTAGTTGATGGCACAGCCATCTCATTCTAAGTAGCACATGGAAAAAAATATCAAAAATGAGCAATTGCCAGAAGGCAAGGGCATAATTTATAACATGGTGGGCTGGTTAGCCCAAAACCGTACAACCGTTTACATCTTTACCTTCATCATTTTTGTGGCGGGGATTGGGATTTATTCAAGTCTTCCTAAGGAGCAGTTTCCGGATATCGTCGTGCCACAAATGGTCATCCAAACGGTCTATGCCGGGACGACCCCTTCCGATATCGAGAACACGATCAATAAACCGATCGAAAAACAAATCAAATCCATTACGGGTGTAAAGCGCGTGAAATCGAATGCATTGCAGGATATTTCGGTGATTATCGTCGAATTTAATACGGATGTCACGGTGCCCATTGCGAAACAAAGGACCCAGGATGCGGTGGACAAAGCCATCGCTGATTTACCCAAAGACCTGACTCGTGAGCCGTCTGTGGCGGAGGTGAATTTCTCGGAATTTCCGATTATGAACATCAATATCGCTGGGGATTATCCGCTGGATAAGTTGAAGAAATACGCCGAAGACCTTCAAGATGAAATCGAAGGAATGCCAGAAATTAATCGGGTGGATATCATTGGCGCCCTTAAGCGGGAGATTCAGATTAACTTGGATTTGTATAAAATGCAAAGCTATGGCTTGACATTTTACGATATTCAAAGCGCGGTACAAGGAGAAAATGTGAACATTTCTGGGGGCGATTTAGCCGTGCAGGGTGTTCGTCGTTCACTTCGGGTGACGGGGGAATTTAAGTCGATTGATCAAATTGCCAACTTGATGGTGGGTTCTTCGACGGGCGCGCGTGTTCGTTTAAAGGACGTGGCTGAGGTGAAAGATAGTTATGAGGAGAAGCAAGATTTTGCTCGATTGAATAATAAATCTGTGATTACCTTAAATGTGATTAAGCGAAGTGGGGCGAATTTAATTGAGGCCGCGGATCGGATTGAGGGAAGGATTAAGGAATTTAAGGAAAACCGATATCCGGCGGGCTTGACGGTAACGACGACGGCGGATCAATCGGAGCGTACGCGTGGGGATCTGGCGGATTTGATTAACACGGTGGTCTTAGGATTTATTTTTGTGGTGATTGTTTTGATGTTCTTCATGGGCGTGCGTGATGCGGTTTTTGTGGGTCTTTCGGTGCCCTTGTCGGCTTTGCTGACCTTTTTGTTTATGCCTTCGCTAGACTTTACGTTGAATACGATTGTGTTATTTGGGTTTTTGTTGGGGCTAGGGATTGTGGTGGATGATGCGATTGTGGTGATTGAAAATGCGCACCGATTGTTTAATAACTTCAAGAAATTGACGATTGTGGAGTCCGTAAAATTGGCTGCATCGGAGGTTTTTGCGCCGGTATTGTCGGGAACGTTGACTACGATTTCGCCTTTCTTGCCTTTGCTTTTCTGGCCGGGTATTGTGGGTGAGTTTATGAAATATTTGCCGATTACCTTGATCATTACGCTATTTGCTTCGCTATTTGTGGCCTATGTGATGAATCCGGTTTTTGCGATTACGTTTATGAAGCGTCATGATGAAGAGGTGAATGATGTGAAGAATCCGAAATTCTCGGACATTCGTCGGACGGTATTTATCTTACTAAGCCTGACGGTTTTCGGCTATGTGGCAGGATTTGGCTTGGGGCATTTTGGTTTTGGAAACTTCTTTTTATTGTGCATCATATTGTACGTATTCAATCATTTTGTGATTACGCCCAAGTGGATTGTGCCGTTCCAAGAGAAAACCTTGCCTAATTTTAAAACGAATTATCGTAAAGTGATTTCGTGGGTGTTGGTGGGACGTCGTCCGATTTATACGACGCTTTCGGCTTTTTTATTATTGGTGTTTACGATTGTCCTGATGGGTATTGTAAAGCCAAAGGTCGTTTTCTTTCCTTCTGGGGATCCGGATTACATTTATATTTATGCCAAAAACCCGATCGGGACAGATGCGGTCTTGACTGACTCGGTGACGAAGGTGATCGAGAAGCGCGTGTTTTCTTTCCTTCAAAAAGAGGGCTACATGAAAATCGTTAATTCGGTGATTTCAAATGTGGGTAAGAATGCGGGGGATCCGATGCAGCCTGATCGAGGTGCGACGCCGCATAAGAGTAAAGTGACGGTTGCTTTTGAGAAATTACAATTAAGGGATGGGATTAAAACGGGTGAAATTTTGAGTAAGATTCAAAAGGATTTTGCGAAGAATCCACTGGCTGGGGTTGAGTTGGCGATCGAACGGGAGAGTAATGGACCGCCGACGGGCAAGCCGATCTCGATTGAAATTTCAGGCGATAATTTTGTGGTCTTACAGGATTTGGAGAAAAAGGTTCGTGGGTCGATTGTAAAATCGGGGATTCAAGGGATTCAGGAGTTGAAATCGGATTTAGTGACGAACAAGCCTGAAATTATCATTGATGTGAATCGGGAGAAAGCGTCACGCGAGGGTATTTCGTCGGCGCAGGTGGCGATGGCCGTTCGGACGGGATTATTTGGTTCTGAGATTTCCAAATTTCGGGATGAGAAGGATGAATATCCGATCCAATTGCGTTTAAAGGGTAATTCTCGGAATCAAGTGGAGAAGTTATTGCAAATGAACATTACCTACCGTGACATGAATATGGGGGGTGCTTTGCGCCAGGTACCGTTGAACTCAATTGCGGATATTCATTATGCGACTTCGTTTAGTCAAATTAATCGGAAGAATCAGGAGCGAGTGGTGACCTTGGCATCGGATGTGATACAGGGATATAATGCGAATGAGATTGTGGGGGAATTAACCACGCTTTTTGAGGGTCTTGATGTGCCGCAGGGCTATAAGATTCGGATGGGAGGAGAGCAGGAGGACCAAAAGGAATCGGGTGCATTTTTGGGAATGGCGTTTTTAGCCGCCTTGGTTTTGATATATTTAATTTTGGCGACGCAGTTTAATTCGGCGGTGAAGCCATTGATCATTTTCGCTACGATTTTATTGTCATTGATTGGGGTTTTATTAGGCTTTATGGCTTTTGGAATGACGTTCTCGGTGATTATGTCGGGTGTGGGAATTATTGCTTTGGCGGGGATTGTGGTGAAGAATGGGATTTTGTTGATCGAGTTTATTGAGGAGTTGCGCTTTAAGCGGGGCTATGATTTGAAGGAAGCGATAATAGAAGGGGGTGGAATTCGGTTGACGCCGGTATTATTGACGGCATCGGCGGCGGTATTGGGATTGATTCCATTGGCCTTGGGTTTGAGTATTGATTTTGTGGGGATGTTTACGGAGTTAGATCCGCATATTTTCATCGGTTCGGACTCGGCGGTATTCTGGGGAATTTTGGCTTGGACGATTATTTTTGGATTAACGTTCTCGACGATTTTAACCCTCGTGATTGTGCCGTGTATGTACTACATTTCGGAGCGGATCAAACAAAAATTAAGCAAACAAACAATTTAGTTTTTTTGGGGTTTAGAATGTGAAATCCCGAGGATTTGTTCCTCGGGATTTTTGTTTTTCAGGCTAAAAAGCTAATTAAAATAAATTAACTTAGGGGGATTTAAAATTTATCAACATGAAAAAATATTTACTTATTGGTTTGTTATTGCCTCTGGCAGTTTTTGGTCAAGATAGACCGTATGGAAAATTATGGGCGACGCGTTCGCAGGTGATTGCGCAGCATGGGATGGCGGCGACGTCTCATCCTTTATCGACCCAGGTCGCTTTGGATGTATTGAAGGCAGGAGGAAATGCGATTGATGCCGCGATTGCTGCTAATGCCATGGAAGGCGTGGTGGAACCGCATGTGAATGGGATTGGGGGTGATTTATATGCGATTGTTTGGGATGCCAAAACGAAGAAATTATATGGAATTAATGGCTCGGGTCGTTCGCCGAAATCCTTGACTTTGGCGGAGTTTAAGAAGCGTGGTTTGACGCATATCCCGTCGACGGGGCCTTTGCCGATTAGCGTGCCGGGATGTGTCGATGCGTGGTTCGAGCTGAGCAAAAAATTCGGAACGATGCCGATGAGCAAAGTCTTGGAGAAGGCGGTTTCCTATGCGCGAAATGGTTTTCCGGTACATGGGGAATTGGCTTCGGCTTTAGCGCGGGTTCCGGCGAATTATGGGAAATTTCCGAATGTGGCGCAGCATTATTATCCTTCGGGCAAAGTTCCGGCGGAGGGTGATGTGTTCAAAAATCCGAATTTAGCGAATACGCTGGAGCGTATAGGCAAGGAAGGCCGGGATGTCTTTTATAAGGGAGATATGGCGCGGACGATGGATGCGTTTATGAAGAAGAATGGGGGATTTTTGAGTTATGAGGATTTGGCGACACATACGTCGACATGGATTGATCCGGTTTCCGTGAATTATCGGGGTTATGATGTGTGGGAATTGCCGCCAAATGGACAAGGGATTGCGGCTTTGCAGATGTTGAATATTCTGGAGGGCTATGATTTTTCCAAAATCAAACTAGGTAGTGCGGAGCACGTTCATTTGTTTACGGAGGCCAAAAAATTGGTTTTTGAGGATCGGGCTAAGTATTATGCAGATATGGATTTTGCCAAAATTCCTGTGAAAAGTTTGATTTCGGAGGAGTATGCGGCGGAGCGGCGGAAATTGATTAATCTGGCGCGTGCGTCGAGGCATTTTGATGCAGGGAATCCGGCTTTAAAAGATGGGGATACGATTTATATGACGGTGGCGGATAAGGATGGGAATATGGTTTCCTTGATTCAAAGTAATTACCGGGGTTTTGGTTCGGGGATGATGCCGGATGGTTTGGGATTTATGTTTCAGGATCGGGGGGAATTGTATAGTTTGAAAGAGGGTGAAAACAATACCTATGCGCCGGGTAAGCGGCCTTTTCACACGATTATTCCGGCATTTATGACGAAAGATGGCGAGCCGATTATGAGTTTTGGCGTGATGGGTGGAGGTTATCAGCCGATGGGTCATGTGCAAATTGTGATGAATGTGGTGGATTTTGGGATGAATGTGCAGGAGGCGGGGGATTTTCCTCGGATTAATCATGAGGGTTCTTCTGAGCCGACGGGGGAATTGATGGAGGCGACTGGCGGGATGATTACGCTCGAAAGTGGGTATTCGTATGAAGTGATTCGGGAATTATTGCAAAAAGGTCATCAAGTGGGCTATAGTGCGGGGGTGTATGGTGGTTACCAGTGTATTCGTTGGGACCCCGTTCGAAAAGTATATTTCGGCGCCACCGAATCCCGTAAAGACGGCCAGGCGGCGGGGTATTAATACGCTATTTTTGGCTCCGCCCTACCTTTGCCAATCCTTGCCGGTTTGGCAAAGGTAAAGGAGAAAATCCATTTTGACGATGAAAAAACTGATATTTAAAAAAGTCTTTACTGGAACCGAATGGTTAAATAATCAGGCTATTTCCTTCGAAAATGGAAAAATTGCTGCCATGGAAACCGGAGAGGGCGGGGATCAAAATGGTTTTTTGTGTGCGGGCTTCATCGACTTACAAGTTTATGGAGGCGGAGGATTGTTGTTTTCGAACCAGCAAACCACGCAGGCTATTCAAGCCACCTTTGATGAACACATAAAAACTGGGACGACCCATTTTCAAATCACGCTCAATTGTTCGCCTAAAGTAAACATGTGGCGCGCCATAGAGGCAAGTAAAAATTATCAAGGAAATGGATTAATCGGCTTGCATTTAGAAGGTCCATTTTTTAATCCGATTCGCCGAGGTGCACATCAAGAGGCTTTTGTCCAAGCACCCAAGCTTGCATTTATCGAAGAGATTATCAATCAAACCCAAGGCCTTCCTACCTATATGACCATTGCGCCCGAAATGTTTTCGGAGCATGAATTGGACCGAATGATTCATAGCCCATTAATGCTTTCGATTGGGCATTCGGAAGCGAGTTTTGAAGAAACAAAATCAGCCATAGACGCGGGGATTCCTAGAATTACCCATTTGTTTAATGCGATGTCTCAGTGGCAAAGTCGGGCGCTAGGGATTGTTGGCGCCAGTTTTTTGTCGGAGGCATGGACGAGTATCATCGTCGACGGGCAGCATTGTGATTTTGATTCGGTACGTTTGGCCAAAAAATTAAAAGGCCCAAAACTCTTTTTAATCACAGATGCCGTCACCCACGATGAATCTGGCCCCTATTTTTTCTCAAAAAAAGGCGATCGATTTACGAACGACCAGGGGACTTTGTCAGGCTCCGCCCTTACGATGATTCAGGCCATTCGAAATTGCGTGAATCAGGTTGGTATACCCCTCGACGAAGCACTCCGCATGGCCACCCTTTATCCTGCTGAGGTGGTGAATCGAAGCCATGAAATAGGCTCCATCGGCCTTGGAAAAAAGGCATGTTTTGTTCATCTTTCGGATGATTTAAAAGTAGAACAAGTTTGGTACGATGGCCAATCGATGTTAACAACCAAATAATGATTCATTTCCCTTCCAAGCAACCGCACGTTCAAACAACGATTTTTACCAAAATGTCCCAAATGGCTTTGGACGAAGGGGCTCTCAATCTTTCCCAAGGCTTTCCCAGTTTTGACTGTTCAGAGGAACTTCAGGCACTCGTTCAATTTTATAGCAAAGGACACAACCAGTATGCCCCCATGGCCGGGATTCCTGCCCTCCGCCAAAGTATCGCCCAAAAAACAGCGTCCTTTTATGGCATCGATTTAAATCCCGCCACCGAAATCACCGTCGTTTCTGGTGCGACCGAGGCTCTTTTTGCTGCGGTGCATTGCTGCGTCTCGCCAGGGGATGAGGTGATTATGTTTGATCCGTCATACGATGCCTATGACCCCATGGTCCGCCTCGCCGGTGGTATTCCAGTACATATCGCGCTTTCTGCACAAGCAGGTTTTCAGATCGATTGGTCTATATTAGCCCAAAAAATTAACCCCAAAACCCGTGCCATTATGGTGAATTCACCCCATAATCCCACAGGTGCTGTTTGGTCGCAAGCTGATTTGGACGCTTTAGCGGACATTTTAAAGGGTACTCAGATTTTGTTGATTTCCGATGAAGTATATGAACATATCGTTTTTGACGGAAAATCGCATGCCTCGGTTCTGCTTCATCCGGAATTGCGGAAACGCAGTTTTGTTTGCGGCTCCTTTGGGAAAACGTATCATGTTACCGGTTGGAAAATCGGCTACTGCCTTGCCCCGGCCTATTTAACGGCTGAATTTAGGAAATTACACCAATGGGTTACTTTTTCCACGGTTACACCCTTACAACATGCCCTTGCTGATTTCATCAAAATCCCCAAGCATTACCTAGAATTAAGTGATTTTTACCAAAAAAAGCGGGATTTGTTCGTTGGGTTTTTCCAAAATTCCCGCTGGAAAATTCTCCCTTCTCAGGGTAGTTTTTTCCAATGTTTGGATTATGCTGCCATTAGTGATGAAGCAGATGTGGATTTGGCGGACCGACTTACGCGCGAAATTAAAGTAGCCTCCATTCCCATTTCCGTTTTCTACGAAACTGCGCCTACGGATAAAATTTTACGTTTTTGTTTCGCGAAATCTGACGAAATGCTCAGCGAAGCCGCCCAGCGACTCGCCGCCCTATAGATATTTAAGCGCTATTTCTTCTCCGATTTTTTCCAAATAGCTACCGGCATTTTCCATGGCGTCTTTCACATTTTCCGCTTTTGACATCACGGAAAACACATCGTTCGCATCAAAAAACACAGGTATTTTTTCCGCTTCCTCAAAAGCCCCACAGACGATGAGGGTTTGTTTGAATTGTTTGTCGGCCCGCTGAAGCACCTGAGAAATTAATTTGCCGCCCCAACTTTGCCCATCCACTTTCCCTTCGCCCGTGATCACATAATCAGCCTTGCGTATCGCACGGTCAATGTGTAATTTATCCAATACCCATTCCGCACCTAAGGACATCTTGGCACCCAAAAAATACACCGCCCCCGCCCCAAGACCACCCGCTGCTCCCGCACCAGCTTGCTCAGAAATAGCTATGCCGGCTAAACCATCCATTAACTTTCCAATATTAGTTAGACCTTTGTCTAATTGTTTAACCAAAGCGCCTGTAGCTCCTTTTTGTTTCGCAAAAATATGGGCCGCACCGGATTCGCCAGCTAGGGGATTTTGTACATCAGTGATGACAAAAAACTCGATCGATTTTAATTTTTCCGCCATAGGACTAGGAAGTATTTGGGCCAAATTACCCAATTCCTTTCCGATGGGCTGTAATTCCTTTCCTGCAGCATCCAAAAATCGATAGCCGAGCGCCTGAGCCATTCCGATACCCGCATCATTCGTGGCCGAACCTCCTAGGGTCAACACAATTTTTTCCGCCCCTTTTTCCATGGCCGCTAGGATCAATTCTCCGGTCCCAATGGAACTAGTCAGGCTTGGATTTCGCTCCTTGGCATCTAAAAGCATCAAACCAGATGCTCGCGACATTTCGATGTAGGCCATTTTTTGATCGGCCAACCATAAATAGTCCGCCGCAATCGCCCGAAATAACGGATCCTGAACCTTTACCGAAACCCAAGTGCCCCCATGTGCTTGTTGGATCACCTCCAAAGTCCCCTCTCCGCCATCCGCCAAAGGCAATTTTTGAATCGTACTTTTAGGTCTCCTCTTTTTAATACCCCGTTCCAAGGCATCACATGCCTCCTGAGCCGTTAAAGAACCCCTAAATTTATCTGGACAGATTAATATATGCACGAATCAGTATTTATGCCCCAATTTACGCACAATTCCTTACTTTTGTGACGTATTCGACGCGATGAAAAACCTTGTACTCTTTTTTTGCCTTGCCTTTTTGGGAACATCTTGTACCCATCAACCTGATTTAGCCGGTTTCGACCCAGCACCCTTTAAATTAGACCGCGGCGCTTGTCAAAATACCCGAAAAGCCCAAATTGGCTGGTTGAAAACTCATAAAATGACCTGGAAAGGCGTAAGTTCAAATGACGTGGAAGCCTTTTTAGGGAAGCCGGATGTCCAACAATTAGCCGACCGAAATCAAGAATATTACATTTATTACCTCGAATCCGGCACACATTGCGCTGACATTAAAACACCCTCCTCAGCCAAAACCATGGCTTTTCGTTTTAGCGCGATCGGTTTAGTGACCGAAATAACCTTTCAAAACGGTATTCCAGATTGAAAACGGATTTTATTTGGTGAACATCCCGACCAAACTGTTGGTCATCCCCACAATAAAACTAAAAATCAAGGGCGCTACAAATCCGTTAACATGAAAGCCATCTATATAGGCCTCGACCAAATACACCAAACCCACATTAATCACCAAGGAAAATAAACCCAAGGTCAAAAAAGTGATCGGGAAACTGATAATTTTCAAAATAGGCTTCACAAAGGAATTCAAAAATCCCATGGCTAAGGCCACATAGAGGGCAACTAAATAGCCATCCACCGTGATACCTTTCACGTATTTCGGGATAAGCATGACCACTACCGCGATCACCACATAGCGAATAACAAATCCGATCATAGCTTATTTTTGATGTCTTTTTTGTAATAATCCAACGACCTCCTCCAATCCAATCCCTCGGTCCTCCAATAAAACCAATAAGTGAAATAGCAAATCCGCCGCCTCGCCTTTAAACAATTCATCATTGTTCATCAGGGCCTCTATCACTAATTCAACCGCCTCTTCCCCCACTTTTTGCGCCACTTTATGCGTTCCTTTTTGAAACAAAGAAGCCGTATACGAACTTTCTGCGGATTCATTTTTGCGGGAGCGAATGACATGTTTTAGGTAATCCAACCAAGCCGCATTATCCACATTCGCATTCCCAAAACAAGTATCAGCCCCCGTATGGCATGTCGGCCCCTGTGGATTTACCTGAATTAAAATCGTGTCCTGATCACAATCGATTTGCACACGCACCACATCTAAGTAATTTTCAGACGTTTCCCCTTTTGTCCACAGCCGATTTTTAGACCGGGAAAAAAAAGTCACCCGCTTTTCAGCCAAGGTTTTTTCATAGGCCTCTTGGTTCATATAGCCTAACATCAACACCTGCAATGTAGCAGCATCTTGAATAATGGCCGGAATGAGGCCTTTGGAAAAATCAATCGTTTGACTCATGAGGTAAAAATAAAGTTGAAGGTATTAAATCCGCATCGGAATTCCTTTATTGGCCAAATAATTCTTTAATGCCAATATTTCAATTTCTTTAAAGTGAAAAATACTCGCTGCCAAACCGGCATCAGCCTTTCCCTCCGTGAACACGTCGTAGAAATGCTCCATCGATCCCGCGCCACCCGAAGCAATAATCGGGATACTCGAATGACTCGAAATTTCCGCCGTAAGCACATTCGCAAAGCCCGCTTTCGTCCCATCCGTGTCCATCGAGGTTAATAATATTTCCCCCGCACCGCGCGATTCCACTTCTTTGGCCCAAGGAATGGTTTTAATTTCCGTAATCCGCCGACCCCCATGCGTATGCACCCAATCAAGGCCATTTACCTGCCGCGTATCGATCGCCACGATGATGCATTGGGAGCCAAATTGTAATGCCAATTCATCAATTAATTCCGGTCGACGCACCGCCGATGAATTAATCGACACCTTATCCGCTCCCGCATTTAATAAGGCCGAAACATCCTCAATCGAACTGATGCCGCCCCCCACCGTAAATGGAATGTTCACATGTCGGGCCACCTCACGAACCAAATTCACCAATGTTTTTCGATTATCAACCGTAGCCGTTATATCTAAAAAAACTAATTCATCCGCGCCTTCCTTTGCATACAAAGCCCCCAATTCCACCGGATCACCTGCATCACGTAAATCCACAAAGTTCGTCCCCTTCACAGTCCGACCTTCTTTAATATCCAAACAAGGAATAATTCGTTTCGTTAACATGCGGATTCCTTTGCAAATGTGGCTAATTCCTCTAAACTAATTCGCCCCTCATAAAAGGCTTTCCCTACGATCACACCAAATAATTTCATCGCCCGCAGGTCCTCTAAATCTTGTAAACTCGCCACGCCACCACTCGCAATTACGTGTAAGGAAGGTGTCTTCGTCTGAATTTTTTCATATAGGGGGAAACTAGGACCTTGCAATAATCCATCCTTCGCCACATCCGTGGAAATGACATAGCGCGCTCCCGCTTTTTCATAATCGGCCAAAAAATCGTAAATCGAGATTTCGGTATTTTCCTGCCACCCCGCTACGGCAATTTGCTCATGCTGTGCATCCGCCCCCAAAATAATCCGATCCGCACCATATTTCGCAAACCAAGCTTTCACTAATTCCGGATTTCGCACCGCGATGCTTCCCGCCGTAATTTGTGCCGCACCGGCGGAAAAGGCGAGATCCACCATCTCGTCGGATTGCACGCCGCCGCCAAAATCGATATGTAAATTCGTTCCCTTCGCAATCCGCTCTAATACCGCGGCATTCACGATTTTTTTGGCTTTTGCCCCATCCAAATCCACTACATGTAATCGCTGAATTCCTGCGCCTTCGAAAGCTTTGGCGACTTCCAATGGGTCAGAAGAATATACCTTTTTTTGCGCATAATCCCCCTGGGTCAAGCGAACGCATTGGCCGTTAATGATGTCGATGGCGGGGATTAATTGGAACATAGATTATAAAGCTAAAAAATTCTCGATGATGTTTTGGCCTGCCAACCCGCTGATTTCCGCGTGGAATTGGGCAGCGTAAAAATTGTCTTTTTGCAACATGGCCGAAAAAGGTTGGACATAGTCACATATCGCCGTCGTATACGGATTCACGGGCGCATAATAGGAGTGAACAAAATAGACATATTCTGAAGCCGAAAGGCCTTTCATCAGCTTATTTTCCCCCTGCGCTTCGATCGAATTCCAACCCACATGAGGTATCTTTAATTCAGTCGATTTAAAGCGTTTAATCTCCACATCAAACACGCCCATGCAGGTCGTGTCATTTTCTTCCGAATGCTTGCATAATAATTGCATCCCGATGCAGGTGGCTAAAACGGGTTGTTTTAACGTAGGGATCAATCGATCTAATTGCTTTTCCCGTAAATAGGCCATGGCCGTACTCGCCTCACCCACGCCCGGGAAAATAACTTTATCTGCCGAGCGAATTTCCTCCTCCTCATCCGTCCAAGAATATTTCATCCCGATCCGATCAAGCGCATACATGACCGAAGCCACATTTCCCGCATTGTATTTAATAATGGCAATTTTCATTCGGCTACAAAGGTAGGCAAAAGGGCTTGTATTATGAAAACAGATGTATCTTTGCAGTTCAAGACCTGCTTATGAAGCTTTCGCGTAACCTCCTTAAAGAATCCTTATACCTGATTTGGATGGGCTTTTTGCCTCTGATTTCCAGCTCCGTCTTAGGCTATTTTGCGCTGTCAAATCCTGAGTTTTTTCAAAACTTAAGCTTTTGGGATCAAGTGATTTTTTGGATTGCCGCCGTTTTCATCATGGGCCTAGCCTTAAGTCCGACTACCTTTTTTGCCTTATTTACCGGATATGTTTTCGGCTTTCAAGGAATTTTGCCGCTGATTATTGCCTATAGTTTCGCTTCGCTGTTAGGGTATTTTTTAGCCAAAAAACTGAAGGGGGAAGCCATTATCGCGCTATTGAGGGCGAAATTTCCCTTGGACCATTTTCTAGAAAATGTGAAGGCCAATTCGTTTTCCTGGGTGTTTTTGACAAGATTATCCCCGGTTTTTCCCTTCGCAATTACCAATGCACTGATGGCCTTTTTAGGCGTACATGTAAAACAATTCTTTTTGGCGGGAACCTTAGGCATGCTGCCTCGCACCTTGCTCGCGCTATGGACAGGTATGCAAGCGAAGACGATTCAAGGCCTTTACCAAAACCCGGCATCCGCCCAATGGCAAGATTTCGCCAGCTTGTTTTTGCTGATTTTTTCTGGGTTTGGGATGTTTTGGTTGGGTAAAAATAAGGCCAAATGAGTTGAGCACATTTGGCCTTCGAAATTAAATCATTTCGGAATCGATTACTTGAACCTTTCCCCACAAATGCTTGTTGTCATCGATGAACTTTTTATGCAAAGGATGGTACAAATATTCCTTTTCTTTTTCGGCGCTGTCAAAAACCAAAACCACCGAAAAACTATAACTTGCCTCTGTGACAGGTTTATCAAAATCGGTCACAATGGGTTTTCCCACGTGGGCCGATTGGATCATCGGTAGCGTGCCCAAGGACTTTAAGGCCTTAAATAATTGGGTTTTTTCGGCTTCATTGCCTGGATTTTTGGCCCAAAATAAAACGTGGTGAATGAAAGTCATAGGCGTTGTGGCTGGTGAAGTCCCTAGGGACGCAGTGACGGCGATTAGGCCGGATTTTTGAATGAAATTTCGTCGAGTCGTCATGAAATAGAGAATTTTGTTTACATTTTATTCAATTCTACAATGGAAAAACCAAAAATCAAAGTAATTATTACCGGAGTAACAGGAATGGTGGGCGAAGGGGTCATGCAAGAAGCCTTAGAATCCCCTTTTATCAGCGAGGTTTTGACAATTTCCCGTACTTCCACCGGCAAAAACCACCCAAAATTAAAAGAATATCTATTAGCTGATTTTTTCCAACCTGCCGAATTATCCGAGGTCGTTAAAGGCTATGATGCCTGTTTATTTTGTTTGGGGGTTTCGTCGATTGGTAAATCGGAATCAGAATTCAAACATTTGACCTATGACCTAACCCTAGGTTTCGCGCATGTGTTAGCGGACGCAAATCCGGGTATGACTTTTTCCTATATTTCTGGAACGGGGACGGACTCCACCGAAAAGGGCCGGATCATGTGGGCACGCGTGAAGGGCAAAACAGAAAATGATCTAAGGAAATTAGGCTTTAAAGAGGTATATGCTTTTCGGCCTGGTTATTTAAGTCCAACGAAAGGTCTTCATCATACACTGCCCTATTATGCCTATATTGATTGGATGTATCCAGTACTTCAGCGGCTTGCTCCCCGCGCTTTTTCTACTTTGAGAGAATTGGGATTGGCGATGATTGAGGCCTCGGTATTTGGGACCGATTCAGTTCATGTGGAGGTCTTGGATATACGGGCCTTGGCGAAACAAATGAACCTTCGCGAATAGAATTTTACCCGTATTTTGGTTAATTTTACAAGATATTAAATGTAATTCACGTGAAAAAGAAAGTAGTTTTAATGATATTAGATGGCTGGGGAATCGCCACCAATCCAAAGGTTTCAGCGATTGACGCAGCTAAAACTCCCTTCATCGATTCCCTTTATAAGGCATATCCGCATTCCAAATTAGAAGCCTCAGGCTTAGCAGTAGGTCTTCCAGAAGGTCAAATGGGAAATTCTGAAGTCGGGCACATGAACTTAGGCGCCGGCCGGGTCGTTTATCAAAACCTCGTTCGAATCAATAAGGCCGTTCAGGAAAACACCTTGGGGCATGAACCTGAATTAGCTAAGGCTTTTGACTATGCGAAAAACAATCAAAAATCAGTTCATTTTATCGGCCTAGTTTCAGATGGGGGCGTTCATGCGCACATTGAACACCTGAAATCGTTATTGACTTCTGCCTCAGAAGCGGGCTTAAAAGATGTTTTTGTGCATGCCTTTACGGATGGTCGGGATACAGATCCTAAATCTGGCATGGGTTTTATGACGGATTTATACCAACATACCCTTAAAACCAGCACCCAAATCGCTTCGGTAACAGGTCGTTATTTTGCGATGGACCGGGATAACCGTTGGGAACGCTTAGCGCTTGCCTATCACGCCATGGTGGATGGAGAAGGTACACCTACTCAGGATGTATTGGCCTCTATTCAAGCCAGTTATGACGCAGGTGTGACAGACGAATTCATTAAACCGATTATTGTGACAGATGCTGCTGGGGTGCCAGTTGGCTCCATCACGGAAGGCGATGTGGTGATTTGTTTTAATTTTAGAACGGACCGTGGCCGGGAAATCACACAGGCCTTAACGCAAAAGGATTTTCATGAAGAGAATATGCACAAATTGAATTTGTACTATTTGACCATGACGGAATATGATAAGGAATTTGTGGGGGTACATGTGATTTTTAATGATTCCAATTTGCCGATGACGATGGGCGAGGTGTTGGAAGGGGCCGGGAAAAAACAAATTCGCATCGCGGAGACGGAAAAATATCCACATGTTACTTTTTTCTTCTCGGGAGGTCGGGAACAGCCATTTATCGGCCAAACCAATCTCATGCGTAATTCGCCCAAGGTGGCTACCTATGATTTACAACCGGAGATGTCAGCGGCGGATTTACGAGATGCGTTGATTCCGGAATTGGAAAAAGAAGAGGTTGATTTTGTGTGTTTGAATTTTGCAAATCCAGATATGGTGGGTCATACAGGCGTTTTTGAAGCAGTAGTTAAAGCCGTGGAAACGGTAGATGCTTGTGCGGAAGCGGTTGTAAAGGTGGGTTTAGCGCATGGATATTCTTTTATTATTATTGCGGACCATGGAAATGCGGATGTCATGATTAACGAGGACGGCTCTCCCAATACGGCGCATTCAACGAATTTGGTTCCTTGTATTTTGGTAGATCAAGATTTTCACCCTAATTTAAACAACGGAAAATTAGGCGATGTGTCTCCTACGATTCTTAAATTGATGGGAGTAGCCCAACCGAAAGAAATGACAGGACTTTCCTTGTTTTAATATTTGACATTATGGCCAAAGTTGTTGTTTTCGGAAATACACTCACAGCAGAATTAGCACTATACTATTTGCAAACGGATAGTCCGCATGAGGTGGTTGCTTTTACTGTGGAGGCAGAATTTATTGAGGAAGCCACGTTTCATGGTTTACCCGTCGTTCCTTTTGAGACAGTAGAAAAAGTTTATCCTCCTTCTGAATATCATTTTTTCGCTCCTTTGACAGAAAAGAACATGAATCAGGTTCGTGCGAGGGTGTTCCAACAGGGACTCGACAAGGGCTATTCCTATATTTCATATATCAGTTCTCGAGCGACGGTTTTAACAGATAAAATCGGCAAAAATTGTTTTATTTTAGAAGATAATACCATTCAGCCTTATGTGACGATAGGGGATGATTGTGTACTTTGGTCTGGAAATCACATTGGTCATCATGGGACGATTGGAAATCATGTCTTTTTTACCTCCCATGTTGTGCTGTCTGGCCGCTGTATTGTGGGAGATTATTGCTTTTTCGGGGTGAATGCGACGATTCGTGATAAGTCTACGATTGGAGAGGGAACTTTGGTAGCCATGGGGGCGAATGTCACCCGCCAAAAAACAGATCCCTGGTCTATTTGGAAAGGAAATCCGGCAGAGAAATCCACTATTTCGAGTAAGGATATTAAGATATAAAAAAAGCCCTTCTGATGTAGAAGGGCTTTTTTTTAATGTTCAATCGGTTGATTATTTTCATCCACGATGACAAAAATATCTTCCTTAGGTTTTTTCATTAAGTACTTTTCTCTGGCATATTTTTCCAACAAAGCGGGGTTTCCCACAACCATTCGCCGTTCTTTTTCCAGTTCCTTGATTTTTTGTTGGTAAAAGGCTTTTTCAGATTTCATATTGCTTAATTCGTTCCATAAGCGATACTGGACCGTGAGGTCATTCGTATCTAAGAAGAACATCCATACGAGCATTGCGCCCGTGGATATGGCATAAAAGCGATATTTCCCCCAAAAAAGCCTTTTCAGCAGGTCCATTTCTAAAATTTAGAAGTTTAAACCTGGAAAATAAGCATTAGCGCCCAATTCTTCTTCAATACGAAGTAATTGATTGTATTTCGCCATCCGGTCAGAACGTGACGCAGAACCTGTTTTGATTTGGCCTGTGTTTAAGGCAACGGCTAAATCGGCGATGGTTGCATCTTCTGTCTCACCAGAACGATGTGACATGATGTTTTTGTAGGAATTGCGTTTCGCTAAATTCACCGTATCGATGGTTTCTGTAAGAGATCCGATTTGGTTTACTTTAACTAATACCGCATTGGCTACTCCTTTTTCGATACCTTGTTGCAAACGTTTTACGTTTGTAACGAATAAATCGTCACCAACTAATTGGCATTTTGAACCAATTAATTTTGTTTGTTCAGCCCAACCTGCCCAATCGTCCTCAGCCATACCATCTTCAATCGAGATGATTGGATATTTGTCTGCCCATGTTTTCCAATAAGCGGCCATTTCCATGGAATTCAATTGCTTTCCGTCTGATTTTTTGAACGTATATAAACCTGTTTTTTCATCATAAAATTCAGAAGCGGCGGCATCCATGGCGATGAAAATTTCTTCGCCTGGTTTGTAACCCGCTTTTTCGATGGATTGTAAAACGATTTCGATAGCCTCTTCGTTTGATTTGATGTTGGGCGCAAAACCACCCTCATCGCCTACGTTGGTCGAATAACCTTTGGACTTCAACACCCCTTTCAAGGCATGGAAAACTTCCGTTCCCATACGCAATGCCTGCGAGAAAGATTCTGCTTTCGCTGGCATCACCATGAATTCTTGGAAATCGATCGAGTTGTCTGCATGCGAACCTCCATTCAGAATGTTCATCATTGGCACAGGCAATGTATTCGCATTTACACCACCGATGTAGCGGTATAAAGAAAGTCCAGCTTCTTGAGCAGCCGCTTTGGCAACCGCCAAAGAAACCCCTAAAATTGCATTGGCGCCTAATTTACTTTTATTTGGTGTGCCGTCTAATTCAATCATGATGTTATCAATCATGTTTTGCTCAGAGACTTCCATGCCCCATAATTCCTCAGCAATCGCCCTGTTTACATTTTCCACGGCTTTTAACACGCCTTTTCCTACGTAAACCGACTTGTCGTCGTCACGAAGTTCAACGGCCTCGTGAATTCCCGTAGATGCTCCTGAAGGAACAGCGGCTCTTCCAAATGCACCGTCTTCGGTCTTGATATCTACTTCGATTGTTGGATTCCCACGGGAATCTAAAATTTGTCTTGCATGAACGTACTGTATTGCACTCATCGTATATTAATTATTGTGAATAAATGAATTACCAATTAATGTGTAAATTGACTCGCAAAATAACGCATTTTTTACATAATTTCCGTACAAATCTCTGAATAAACCGATTATGAAACGATTACTATTTCTTTTATCAGCCCTTTGTCTTCCATTGACCATTTTTTCACAAACTCTTGAGGTAGAACCTTTTGAGAAAAAATTGAATGAAACGCCGGGTGCAATTTTGTTGGATGTCCGCACAACGGGGGAATTTGGTGGTGGGCATTTGCCTAAGGCAAAGAACATGGATTTTCGTTCAACAGATTTTGCGAATCAAATCAAAACGCTTCCAAAAGACCAGCCCATTTTTGTGTATTGCTTGTCTGGAGGCCGCTCGGCCCAGGCAGCAGAGCTATTAAAAAAGGAAGGATATCAAGTGACCGAATTAAAAGGTGGCTATTTAAAATGGACGACCAAGTTAAAACCATTAGAAGGTGTTCCGGCTGTTTCACATGATGCGGCATGGGATTTAGCTGCTTTTGCAAAGGAAACCAAGGATGGCAAGGCCGTTGTCGTTGATTTTTATGCCAAATGGTGCGCACCTTGCCTTAAAATGATGCCGACCGTTGACAAATTAGCCGGAGATTTTGCAGGACGGGTCAAGGTCTTAAAGGTGGAAGCCGATGGGAATCAGGCGGTTTTACAACAATTTGGTATCGACGAAATCCCGAGTTTTTTGGTTTTCCAAAATGGGAAAATCATCCAAAAGACATCGGGATTCCGTGAAGAGGTACAATTAAAAGAACTTTTTGATCAGGCTGTTGGGATGACTAATAAATAAAAATTTTATCTTCTTACCTATATGCTGAATTCTTAGCGCGTCACTTTCTTTCGTTTCTTAAGATGGAGTAATCTGTGAATAAATCGTATTCAAAAGGATTTTTTTAATAATTTCTTAATATACCTCCTTAATGGAATTGCTAACTTGTTTTCTAAAATTCTAGAAGGTGTAGGTTTGTTAATTTCTTCCCTTTTATTTGATTAAACCACTGAATGGTTTTCCCTAAATTTTTAAAAATTACTTATAATGAAATTAGAAAGCAGTAAAAAAGATGCAAATAAGAATTTTTCTGAATGGACTTATGAGAATGAGGAGACTTGGAATAAAGAAGTAGTTCAAGAAAAAGTAGAGGAATACAACCGTTTGTTGGAGTATTGCCTAGAAATGGAAAGCAAGGTCGAGTCTTCTCTTCAAGGTTCCAAAGCAAAACTTAATTTAGCCGCTGATAACACGATTGATACTGGCAAAGTTTTACATCATGAAGTTAGTTTTATCGAAGATAACAAAACAATTATATTCCTGATTTTGAATATTCTTTTCATCATTTTTATTTCGTATTTCTTTTTCAAACATCCGGAGGTTGATATTTTTCCTCAAGAAAATATGATTAAAAAGACGACAATTAGTGCGGCTCCAGATTCGTTAAAATCTGAGCCAATGCCGGCAGCAGATTCCTTAAAAAAATAAATAATCGCTTAAGTTAAAAGTTAGGTATTTTTAGAATTTAATCCTTTATAAAAGGATTTTAATAGCCACAAAAAGATGAATTAAAATAGACCATTGCTGGCTGTTTTAATTCATCTTTTTATTTGTGTCTTAGGAGAAGTTAATCGACACGTAAATAAGAATCGTATTAATTAGGAGGAAAAAGGAGAACACGGTGAAGTTGATTATTTTGTTCATCTTTTTTTCAAATGAATCGATTACCCCGTCTTTATAAATGACTGCTGGCAAAATAGCTAACAGCGCCATCATGGTTAAAATGACGACGACACAAAAAGCATTAATAATTTCTGCTAAGGAATAATTGTTTGTGGCAGGAAGCTTGGAGGCTAGGATATAATTGGCACCAGCCGTGGTAAACAGGGCTCCAACGGTATACCTGCTCGGGTCTGCTGAAAAGGGCGCAATGAATGTCACAAATACAGCGACATAAAGGATTAAAAACAATTTTAAAATTACGGACAATCCCCCTTTATAAATACTGAACGCCATTCTATATTGTGAAAAATCGATCTTATACCCCGAAGCAAATTTTGGGTTTCCCCTCGCCGATTTATAGGCATGCGACTTTTCGATTAATTTAATATTTTGATTTTTCTCATAGCCATTAATCATTACCCGAGAACTAACTTTTGAATCTATCGTATCAGGCTCAAAATATACTTGCGTTCGGTCTAGCCATTTATGTTCGATCGGTATAATTAAATCATGTTTGTCAATCGGATATAGGGACACATCAAAAAACTGCGTGTTTTTTGCTTTGACAAAATACTGGACGTATTCTACATTGTTTTTTGGATCCGTGTAATGATCGACGACATCGCATTTTAAAATATCGCCATTTATGATAGTGAAAGGCAATTCGTTTTTATGCGTATTGTCTTTGACCCCGAGCATGTCCACCTCATTGGGTTTCCACTTGAACCATAAATAAAATTCATAGCTCCAGCTTGATTCTTTGATATCTAAGTTTTCTATCCTCTCAAGATAGGTACCAATCACCACTTTTTTAGAACTCTCCGGTATGGTTAATGTTTCAGGCTTTGTCTTACCCGGATCCGGAGCTTTGGGATCCATCGTATTTTTCATATTGGTGGAAACGACCGTTGCCATTTCCTTAATGGCGTAGGTAATTTTATAGGAAAACACGATTCCTGCCACTAGAATTACTGAAAATATCCCAATGAGGATTAAATGAGAAGTTTCTTTTTTGTTAAACATTATTCTTCTAAGTCTGATTTAATTAATTCAATCAATTCTTCCCCTTTGTTTTTCAAGAGGGTCATTTGATTCATATTGGTTGATTGATTCCCGTTTTCACTCGAAGTCCAATAGACTAAATCGTTTAAATTTGTTTTATCATAAGAGAACAAATCCTCGTCTTTGTCTAGGGGCTTGATGAAATATTTGTATTTTTTATTTTTTTCTACGTTCAACATTTGACTGAAAATGCCAGCCTTAATGACCTTGGAAGAAGCAATCCTAAATTGAATTAATATTTCTTCTTCCGTCTTATTGAGCGCATACACACTTTTTCGAATGTATAAATAATCATTTATTTTTTTGATGATTTCTTTGTTTTCAATGAGCCTGAACCCATCTGAAAATTGCAATTGGTTTAACGCGGCATCTACACCTTCAAAGGTCTCTAATTTTGTCATTAAACGAGTAAAATAATAAATGTCTTTTTGATTTGTAATTTTTTCTTGACTTAAAAGGTTGATTAGTTTATTTCCTACCTCTGTTTTTTCCGCACGCGCTTTAATACATTTTGACAAATTAATCCCGTCATGCCCCAAATCACCGACTAATGAGCTTAAGTATTCCTTTTCTTTGGTTTTATCTAGGTAATTCTCTCGTAAATTTTCAGCGAGCGCTCCCAAAACGACAGCCATAAAAAGCATGAAAAAATGTAGAATGTGTTCTTTAAAATCAGAACCAGATTTGTGTGGCGGATGAATGTGCATTAGTTTTTATTTTAGATGTGATAAGGTATTTTTAAAAGATATAATAGATAATGTTTTTTAAAGGTAAATGGGGTTTAAAAATTTAAGATATGTACAACTTGTAGAAAATTACTTCCACTCTCATCGTTTTTGCGGTTATCGATTTGGTTTAAATAGTTGATTTGTAATTCATACTTTTTACTAATCATGTTTCTAATCCCAAACAAAAACCTATTCTTTTCAAATGTGGAATTAGTACCTCCAATTGCTAAGAAAAACTCATTTGAAAATTGAGCCTTTACATTTTTGGCGATATTGGTTTGCAAGCCAAACCGATACCTCATTCGGTAATTAAATTTCTCTGTCGTAAAAAAATACCGCTGCTCTATTCTATAGCGGTTATCTAATACGAATGGTCCGAATTTTTGCGTTGTC
Organism: uncultured Cytophagaceae bacterium; assembly: GCA_903907745.1. Lineage (GTDB taxonomy): Bacteria > Bacteroidota > Bacteroidia > Cytophagales > Spirosomataceae > Aquirufa. The sequence continues at coordinate 30,392 of CAIVPF010000040.1, forward strand.
GCGGCTTGTATGGACTGCCGAAATTCGTCTGTAATGAGGGGCTTTACATAGTCACCTCCCTCCGTATATGTATTGTGTTTTCCTAAAAGAACGGATAGGACTAAATTGTTGTCAAATCGATAATTTGTCGTAAAATTTAATTCATTGTAATGGAAGTTCGAATAAAATTTAAGAGATCTTAATTGAACCTCTAATTGATAATTTATTTTCTTATCTGGATTTTTTCTAACATCAATTACATTCCAACTCCCTAATTCTTGTGCCTTTAATGGTATCGAAAAAATCAATATCAATACGATTAAACTAGGTTTAATTCTCATGGCACTCACAATTATTCGAAATGTATTTCATTTAAAAGCTTTAAATTAATAATTCATTTTACCTTGTTTATTAAGAAATTGTTAACAATGACAATTCAATGAAATTTTTTGGTTGAAACTTTTTTTCTTTGAATAATAGTACGCTCAAGAGTGTGATTACGTATAATTAAAAAATCCCCGGGGTTTGCCGGGGATTTTTTAATTTAAAAAGCGATGTCAAAACTATTGGGACCACTCGGTAGGTTGACGTTCCCAACGATGATCTTTTAACTGATCTAACAATTCTTTGCTAAGTCCTTTGCCGTCGGATGTGCCTATGTTATTCTGCACATGTTTAATTTTCCGCATGCCTGGTATAATGGTGCCCACATCCGGATTAGACAAAATAAAACGCAAGGCCATTTCTGGCATATCCATATTTGCGGGTACCATTGGCTTTAATGCATCGGCGTGATCTACGCTGGATGTTAAATTTTCAGGGACAAAATAGGTGGACCGCCAGTCATCCGCAGGAAATGTAGTTTCATAGGTTAATAAACCTGTCAAACTTCCCTCATCAAAAGGTACCCGGGCAATTACACCTACATCCATTTTTTTACACAACGGGAATAATTCATCTTCCGGATTCTGATCGAATATGTTATAAATCACTTGCACGGATGAAATTAGGCCAGTCTCAATTGTCTTTAAACAATTATTGGGTTCCCAACGGTTAACGGAAACCCCCCAATGAGCTACTTTTCCTTCTTTGGTTAGTTTCTCAATCGCATTTTTCCATTCGTCTTGATCTGCCCAAGCATCTTCCCAAACATGGAATTGTTGGAGATCAATCTGCTCAACACCCAAATTTTTCAAACTTATTTCCGTGTATTCAATGATATGTGATGCCGGGAAACAATCCTTTAATTGGAAATGTGACTTTGAAGGCCAAATGAAATTTTTAGGCGGGATCTTAGTAGCCGCATATAATTTTTTATTTGCATGTCTTTTTAGAAGCTCACCTAATATTCGTTCACTTTTCCCTTCGCCATAGCCCCAAGCTGTATCGAAAAAATTACATCCTAAGTCAACGGACATTTCTAATGATCTACTCACCTCGTTTTGATCTGAACCTGACCAATCCGCCAATCCCCACATGCCATATCCAAGCTCACTCACTTCCCAATTCGTTCTTCCAAATCTTCTTTTTTCCATAGTTAATTTTTATAAGAACAAAAGTATACAAACTTTTTCTTCTACCGAAGAACATTATACCCAAATACGCTTTTCGCACTTCCCCTTAATCAATAGATTGACGATTTAGATGATGAAAATATGTTTAAACATATTTATTTTATAATTTTTTTATCCTTTTAATAAACGTTTAGACTGACTTAATTAGTTAATAACGCAAATAACTTATTTCGTTTATTTATATCCTTACTTATAGGCTACTTTTGGTACGTTAATAGATGCAAATTTATTTTTGCTCGAGTTAAGTTCTAAAATTTTCATCTGTTAAAATATGAATGAACATATTACAGTAGGCCATACCATCGTACCAATTTCTGAAATTCTCCTCATTCGCGGAGAAGGAAATTATTCGAATATAATCACTCGAGATGGCAGAAAACTATTGTCATGCCGGACCTTAAAGTATTTTGCCATGATGTTCGGCACGATCGATTTTATCCGTCCATCGAAGTCGGCATTAGTTAATCGGCTAGCCATCGTTCATATAGATTTTAAATCCCAAAAGTCAATTAAGCTTGTAAATGGCGATTTAATTTCCATTTCTCGACGTAACGTTCGTCCCTTACGAGAATTGTTTCAATCCCTTTGAAAAAAATTATCTTTTTTATGATAAAAAGGGTAATTTAGGTTCTCATCCTATTTTTATCATTTTAATACAATGGAAAGAAGAAAATTTTTACAAGGCCTGACCTTGACTGCTGCAGGTTTATACACAAGCCCTTTATTGGCTAAATCTGTTAACATTGGGCCTTTGGCCGTTCAATTATATACAGTTAGGGATGCCGTGGCGAAGGACCTTGAAGGATCTTTAAGTAAATTGGCGGCAATTGGGTATAAGCAATTGGAATTGTTTGGCTATAATGGCACCTTCTTTGGTAAAACGGCCAAGGAGTTTAAAACCATATTAGATCGTACAGGATTAAAGGTGGTTAGTTCTCATCATACGACTGGCTTAGAGGTGAAAGGGAAAGGAACGTTATCCGATGGATGGGATAAGGCCGTTGAAGATTTACATTTACTAGGGGCTGAATTTATGGTGTGTTCCTATTTGCAGCCTAATGAACGGACAACCAAACATTATGAAATTTTACCTGCGCTTTTGGAGAAATCAGGTATGGCAACAAAAAAAGCAGGAATTCAATTTGCCTATCATAACCATGATTTTGAATTTCAAAAATCTGGGGATTTCATTCCCTATGATTTTATTCTAAAAAATACATCTGCGGATTTGGTTAAAATGGAATCTGATTTGTATTGGTTTGCGAAAGCGGGACAGGATCCTGTCGCGTATTTTGAAAAACATCCAGGTCGTTTCCCTTTATGGCACGTAAAAGACATGGAAGCAGGTTCAGGAATATTTACAGAAGTGGGTAATGGAACGATTAATTTCGACCGTATCTTCGCCGCACGTAAAATTGCAGGTTTAAAATATTGGTTTGTTGAGCAAGATCAAAGTAAACTAGATCCTTTCGAAAGCTTAAAAATCAGTCGTGATTATCTAGCGAAAAAGAATTTTTAAGAAATAAATTTTTGCCAAAATTGGGGATCGTATTTCTCCCAAGCGTGGCATCCAAAAGGCAATGAATCCCCATGTAGGCGAAAGCTTATTTGGGGATTTTGTTTAATGGGAATTTTTCCCCTCTTTAAAATTTAGGATCATGATAACGGCACACTATTCAAAAAGATCACCCAAAAGCGGCCTCCACCATTTGCCCCCGTCGTGAATTCGATAAAAGTCTTGGCTTAGACTCCGCAAAATGGGAAATATGCGTTTGAGTCGATTTGATGGCAAAGAACTCCGCATGCGATAATGAATCGTGCGTTGATTTAGTCGACTTAAAATGTCCGGTTTGATGTTTGGCAGTTGGTTGAAATAGCTAAAAAGTGCCAAACTATCCTTGTACTTTTTCTCGAGTCTGCTTAATTTTTCTTCTCGTGCGCGTTTAAATCGATCCTCTAGGGTAATGACGGGACCATTTCCTTTGAGGCCAACTTGTTGGCTTTCATGTTCTCGATATTCCACGAGGATATCTGTCAAAAAACCGATTTTTTGGTCCATGGCTAAATACAGGCTAATCCATCCATCATGGATGAGTTCAGGAATAATCATAGGTACAGGAAATACCCAATCACATATTTTTTTTCGGATGGCTAAGGTGGCACCTGTCACCACATAACCCTTGCTAAGAATCTCAAAGGCACCTCCCTGAATCCAAAATTTTTGTCGGCTTTCCGTAAATTCTATTTTTTCGAAATTTGTTTTGCCATTACTATTTCCGGCTTGATCGATCATGAGCGCGTTCGAAAATACGGCATCCTGGTCTGGATGGGAGTCTAAATAGGCTACTTGCTTTTCAACCTTATCTGCTTTCCAAATGTCATCCTGATCGCAAAGAAAAATAATCTCCCCTGAACAGGCTTGGACGCATTGTTCAAAGTTTTTGCTACTTCCTAAATTTGTGGAATTTTTATGAAGCTTAACGTTAAAATCAACCGTTTTTTGAAAATCCTCAATAATCTCAAAGGTTCGGTCAGTGGAACCATCGTCGAAGATGACAAGCTCATGTACAGGAAGACTTTGGTTTTTGATGGAAACCAATTGCTGCTCCAAAAACCGTTCTCCATTATATGTACATAAAGCGACTGAAATCTTTTTCATTTACATAGGTACGTAAAGGATTTTTTTTGTTTCAAAAAAATCTTCTTCAAAAATCGTTGAAAGATCATACAGCTTATGTTTCTTTCCAAATTCCTCTAGTTCTTCTTTTAGATCGCCTCCTTTTAAATACAATATTCCATTACGCAATGGATGGAAATGATTGGGGCTGATTTTCTTATGAATCCAGTAGTAAAAGGGTGTAATACGCGTCACGGCCCGACTCACCACAAATTCAAAATCCTGATCAATATCCTCTGCTCGAGCATGCTTCGCCTGGACATTTTGGAGGCCTAGGGCTTTGGCAATTTCCTCCACAACTTTGATTTTTTTGCCAGTGCTATCGACCAATAAAAATTGACATTCTGGAAATAAAATCGCTAAGGGGATTCCTGGAAAGCCGCCACCGGTTCCTACATCTAGGATTTCTGTTCCCGGTTTAAAGTCGACAATTTTCGCGATCGCCAGGGAGTGCAACACATGGTGCAGCATGATATTATCGATGTCCTTTCTCGAGATGACATTGATTTTTTCATTCCATTCCTTATACAATGGGAAAAGCAGCTCAAATTGCTCAAGCTGCTTTTCTGTAAGAGTAGGAAAATATTTTTTTACAATGTCTGCTGTCATAAGGAGATGAAAGCACAAAGATAGGCAATTGGTCGATGAATTATCCTACAATCCAGCGTAATAAAACGAATAGGGTTGTTGATAAAATGATGGTAACCGGAAGAGTTAAAATCCAAGCCATAACGATGGTTTTAACCGTACCTCCTTGCAGGTTTTTGATGCCTCGGGAAGCGACCATCGTACCGGCAATTCCGGAACTCAACACGTGGGTCGTACTGACCGGCCATTTATAAGCTGTGGCTAACCCAATGGTGATCGAAGCAATTAATTCAGCAGATGCCCCTTGCGCATAGGTTAAATGATCCTTACCGATTTTCTCACCAATGGTAATGACGATTCGTTTCCAGCCAATCATGGTTCCTAAGCCTAACGAAAGCGCTACCATCCACATAACCCAAGCAGGTGCAAAATCTGTTACGCCGGCCATGCCTGTTGCACTAGCTCCAAATGAAATAAAGGGAGCCTTATCACCTTGGGTAGCTTTTTTCAACACTTTTTTATCATCATCGGAAAGTGTAATAGATTCACTTTCAATCAATTTTTTAGAATTTTTATTGATGGCTAAGGCTGCTTTGCGAATATCAAATTTTTGGGTTGTTGTTAACTGGTCTGTATTTAAACCTGGCACTAGAATGACCGATAAATCATCCGATGCATGTTTTAATTTCTTTAAACTTTCTTTTTCTTTTTCTGAAAGAGGTACGGTGTCAATTTTTGTAGAGATGCTTTGAACAGTTGTTAAACTTTCTTTGACTTTCACTAAATCCAGTGAGGTATTCACCGCAAAATAACCTGGTAAAAAGGCAATCAAAATGACCATCACGAGCCCGATTCCCTTTTGACCATCATTTCTTCCATGGAAAAAGGAAACTAAGGTACAAGTTGTTATTAATATAGAGCGAATCCACAATGGTGGCGGAGAATTCTTCTTAGGCTCTTTAAAAATCTCTTTGTTTTTAATGGATTTTTTCAAAATATACATCAACACAATGGCTAATGCAAATCCAAATAATGGGGACAATAATAGTGCTTGACTAATTTCAATGACCTTATCCCAGTTGATGGACGAAGTCCCCATATTTGAATTTTCTGGCAATAATGAATGGCCTACACCAATACCAATAATGGAGCCAATTAAAGTATGGGAACTAGACGCAGGAATACCAAAATACCAAGTACCTAAATTCCATATAATAGCTGTAAGCAATAAAGCAAGGGCCATCGCCATCGAATGATAGACATTGGAATCGATCAGCAATTCCGTGGGGAGTAATCCGATAATACTCATCGTAACCCCCACACCACCCGTGAGTAAACCTAAAAAATTCATTGTTCCAGACCAAACTACGGCTTGGGTCGGCTTCAAAGAATGTGTATAAATGACCGTGGCAACTGCATTTGCCGTATCGTGAAAACCGTTCACAAATTCAAAAGCACATGCTGCAAAAAGGCAGAAAAATAGGAGGAAAAATAAGGTGGGGTCTAGTCCAAACATTGGTTTTTGTGCTTTATAAATTTTAAAAAATCCTTCAAAGATGCGAACTATTTTATCCTTGGGAAGCGCAAATATATTAAGGAATTATTAAATATTTTATTTTCGTTTTCTTCGTGCTTTTTTGGCCTCAGAGAGTAGTTTTTTTGCTTCGGTATGTTGGGCCGATTTCCTATCCGCCTTGTCCATCACCTCCTTACAATAATCCACGGCCGCATCGTATTTCCCTTCTTGAAACGCAATCCGAGCTAAGCCTAAAACAGACGCCCAATAATAACCGGAGTCCATCGAATCCGTTTCCTTGGAAAAAGTTAAACATTGGTTAAAATGGGTTTTCGCCTCTTCAAAATTTTTGAAAACATATAATTGATAATAGCCCAAAATATAACTCGCATATCGGCCAGACGTACTTTCATAACCTACTTGATGCGCCGCTATTTTTGCTAAAATGTCCTTCGAAAGGCTCATCGCCTCATCTAATTTCCCGACCATAAAGGCCGATCTCGCCAAATAGCGATGAAAAAATGGATTGTCAGGAAAATTTTCGTGTGTATATTTTGCCAAATCATAGGCCTTATCTGGCATATTTTCCATACCATAGATTTGGAGTAGGAAATAGCGGGCTTCTGTGCGTGTATAAAAAGCTTGATAACTAACTTTTTCTAATTGCTGTATCCCCATTTGCTTATTGGCCTTAGGAAATAACCAAAGTACAGGCCTTAATAAAGGGAAATTTTGCTTGATGAAATGATAGTAATAGTTGTACAGCCCATCCCCGAACATCAACTCGGGACTAAAATCTGCAAATTCTCGAGATAATTCAAGGTATTTTAAGGAGTTTTTGGCAGAAAGCGTAGCCCGAGTCCAATTCTTTCGTTCAGCATGCAAGCGCCCTTTAAAACCATAAGCTGCTGCCATAAAAAAGGCGGCTTCTGGATTTTGGCTTTCGTCCCAAATTTTCTCCGCTTTGTCAATGCTGCTGTCCATGTATTCAATTAGACGATCGTCATAGACTTCATTGCCCGTATTGGGAACGATTCGCCACCATTGCATGAGGCCTAAAAGGAAATCAGGCAGGGGATGATTGGGGTATTTGACTTTGAGGTAATTAAATTCGCGTTCGGCTTCCGGGAATTTAAAATTATACATCTGATTGATGGCGGACGTCGCCTCGATTTGAACTTCGGAGGTCAACAATAACATGCCTTTGGAACGCTCTTTTTCAGCCTCCTCTGTTTTTTTCCACCATTGGCCTTGAGATGAGAAGGCCAATGGTAGAAAGCAGAAAATTAAAATGAGTTTTCTAGGAAGAAATTTCAATTTGATCTCCATTTTGGTTTAAGAATTTAAATTCTGTTATGCCAAATGAGGAGTCTTCCATGATGTTCACCCAGGTCTTAAATTTCAAAAACCAGTTCATCCGAATGGAAGGAAATCCTTTGGTAAAATAGGCATTCAAAAACGGATGCACGAGAAGGGTAAATTTTTTCTCGTTTTGTTTTGTGATCAAATGCTCCACATGCTGGACAACAATGTCTGACACGGCGATACTCGCGGTGATGGTTCCTGAACCGCCACAACTCGGACAAGACTCATGCGTCGCGACATTCATTTCTGGACGTACCCGTTGACGCGTAATCTGCATCAAACCGAATTTCGTCAGCGGCAAAATGGTGAATTTCGAGCGTTCGGTTTTCATTTCATCACGCATGATGTCTTGAATTAATTTCCGATTTTCTGCTTTTTTCATGTCGATGAAATCGATCACAATAATTCCGCCCATATCACGCAAACGTAATTGACGCGCAATTTCCTTTGCCGCCTCACGGTTTACACTTAATGCGGTTGCTTCTTGATCATCCTCGGTATTCGATTTATTGCCCGAATTGACATCGATGACGTGTAGCGCTTCTGTGTGTTCAACGATCAGATATCCTCCACCAGGCAATGAAACGGAACGACCAAAAAGCATTTTTAATTGCTTTTCGATACCCACTTGTTCAAATAACTTGGTTTTCCCCGTGTGAAGTTTTACGATTTTTTCTTTTTCTGGAGCGACGGTGTGGACATAGTCTTTGGCTTCATTATAAAGCTCTTGGCTGTCTACGATGACATTGTCGAAATCTTTATTTAATAAGTCGCGCAGCATAGAAGTTGCCCGGCTCATTTCACCGATAATCCGATCTGTCGTTTTCGCGTCCACTAATTTCTTCATTCCCTCCTCCCATTTGGAGATGGAATCGCGTAAGTCGCGCTCCATTTCTTCCACGGCTTTACCCTCGGCTACGGTACGAACGATCACTCCGAAGTTTTTCGGTTTGATGGACGACATGAGTTTTTGAAGGCGATTGCGTTCGGAGCGGGAAGTGATTTTTTTGGAAATATTCACGCCGTTGGCGAAAGGCACGAGGACCAAGAAACGTCCAGCGATGGAAATATCACAAGATAGACGTGGTCCTTTGGTGGAAATAGGTTCTTTGACGACTTGAACGAGGACTTGTTGGCCCTTCGTCAATGCCTTTTCGATCTTACCCAGTTTGTCGATTTCCTCCTCTAATTTATAGTGTTCCAACCGGATGTTTTTCCCTTTTTTGGTTAACACATCGCGGGTGAATTTTTGTACGGTGTTTAGGTTTGGGCCTAAATCGTGATAATGTAAGAAGGCATCTTTTTCGTAACCGATGTCGATGAATGCGGCGTTTAAGCCTGAAACTAATTTTTTGACAGTCCCTAAATAGATATCTCCCACGGAGAATTTCGGTTCTGACTGTTCGATATGGTATTCTACAATCCTTTTGTCTTGCAAAAGGGCTATTCTATCACCTTTGGGCGTAGAATTAATGATTAATTCATTGCTCACAATTTTTTTGAGAAGAATGTTAGACAAGGGGGAATCCCCTTTTAAAAATATACAGCAAAATCAACGCCAAAAACAGGCTATTTATCAAAGGATAAAATGCCTGTTCTTGTGCGCTACATGACAATTTCATTTAGAAATTGACATTTATGCATTACTTCTTCTTGTGACGATTCTTACGAAGACGTTTTTTTCTCTTGTGAGTTGAAATCTTATGACGTTTTCTTTTTTTTCCGCAAGGCATACCTGTTAGCGTTTAATGTGTTAATAATGGTAGAGATTGATTTTCAACCTCTTTTCGTATTTAATGCTTCTGTAATTCAGCAAGCAATTCTTTTGCGGCTTTGGTTTCTTCCGGCTCTTTGCTATTCGCTAAAACCTTTGTAAGCACCTTTTGAGCCTCTACTTTTTTATCTAACTGGGCCAAACAAAATCCGAGATTTAACGCGGCTTTGTGGTTATTAGGTTCCAGCTTCAATATTTGGGTGAATCGTTCTTGGCCTTTGCCAAACTGATTCGATTTAATGGATAATATTCCTAAATTAAACAAGGCAGGCACAAAGGTCGGCTCTTGTTCGATAACCTCTCGAAGGAGGGTAATTCCCTTCATCGGTGTGGGTGTATCCACGTAGGTCATGGCTAAATTCGTTTTCACCAAGAGGTTATTCGGATCTTTGCCTAATGCTTTTTCAAAATAGAAACGTGCCTTTTCTCCCATCATTCGGCCTTTCTTAGCGTCAATCGCATAAGTTTGTGCCTCAAAATAAGCCTGTCCAGCTCGTAAAATATGAATGGTCGCCGGATGTGTACCGGAAAATTCACCCGCATACACTGCCGAACTATCATACTTAGACAAATCCATAAAAGCACGCATCAGATTTTCTAAAGCAACGATTTGCTTAAGTTCTGTCGTAGCGCTCTTTAATTGCACTTTCAGTTCTGCAATACGTTTTTCTTGCGCTTTCGTAAAAGGCGCCGCATGCATTTCCTCGGTTTTTGCCGTGTCTATTTTATTTTTTTGACCATTCGCGTCTCGATTGGCCCCTCCGGCTACGGAGGATTCTGTTTTCGCACTCACGTTCCCTTTAGGTAATTGGAAAATGAGGGCGGTTAACCCTAGGCCAACAAATAAAATAAGCGCAAGCGTTTTATTCATTATTTTAAGACCTTTTTAAGGGTTTTAAGTCTTACTTAGCAGGGTCAGTGCTGGTTTTTACTTGTTCAACGAAAACTTTGGCCGGCTTAAAACTTGGCACATAATGTTCGTCAATCGTAATGGACGTATTTTTTGAAATATTTCGCGCAATTTTTTTAGCACGTTTCTTGTTGATAAAACTACCAAATCCACGAACGTAAATATTTTCCTGATTTGCTAAATTATCTTTTACTACTTGGAAGAAATTTTCTAACGTTTCAGAAACATCTTTTTTGTCAATCCCTGTTTTGCTGGAAATCTCAGCAATTACATCTGCCTTAGTCACGGTAATTAATCTTTAAATTCAAAATTAAATTTCTCTCTTTCAAAAGGGACACAAAAGTAATGCTTTTCTTTAACAGAGGCAAACGTTCTCCATGAATAATTTGAGTATATTTGAAATTAATCCAAATGCTAGCTTGATTCATCCTTTTTCATCCACGCTTTTAACTTGGTATCGTACGCATGCACGGGATTTGCCTTGGCGACATACGAAGGATCCTTATGTGATTTGGTTGTCTGAGGTGGTACTCCAACAAACCCGCGTCGCCCAAGGATTGCCCTATTTTCATACCTTATTAGCCGCTTTTCCACGCGTGCAAGATCTCGCTGAGGCGGAAGAGGACACGCTTTTTAGGCTTTGGCAGGGTTTGGGCTATTACAGTCGGGCACGAAATCTGCACAAAACGGCTAAACATGTCGTGGCCTCAGGTGGGGAATTTCCCCAAAGCTATTCAGGTTTAATTACATTACCGGGCATCGGCCCTTATACGGCCGCGGCGATTGCCTCCTTTGCCTTTAACGAAGCAAGCCCCGTCGTAGATGGAAATGTTTTCCGAATTTTAGCTCGGCATTTTGGGATTGAAACTGATATTCTACATAGTTCGGCACGGAAAATTTTTACGGAATTGGCCCAAGAGCTTATTCCAAATAATCAACCGGCCACATTTAACCAAGCCATCATGGAATTTGGCTCTTTACAATGTAGCCCAGTTCCCCAATGCCCCAGCTGTCCGCTGGTTTCTTCCTGTGTGGCTCATGCGACAGGTCGCACGCTATTGCTGCCGCTGAAGTCTAAGAAAAAACCTGTTCGAGAGCGCTTTTTGGCCTATTTTATTTTTGAACAGCGGGGCAAAATTCTGGTACGCCAACGCACCGGAAAGGATATTTGGGCAGGTTTATGGGAATTTTATCTTGTAGAATTGGCAGATTTTGAGCAAAGTTTGGCTTTGTTGGCCCTAGACCCAGTCATTCAAGCCTGGTTTTCTGAACTAGATTCTTTTGCCTTAAAGGCCCCAGCCCCTCATTTATTAAGTCACCAGAAATTGATTTCAAAGGCTTGGCATATCCAAGTTCCTGATCATTTTAACATGCCTCAAATGGATGAATATCAATGGATTGAGCCGGAGGACTTTAAAAATGTAGGTAAACCTGTATTGCTTTTAAATCTGATAACTGATAATTTATCTTTGCAAGAATTATTTTAAATTTTGACTATGTACCTTTGGGATGGACAAGGAAAATTGTCTACCTAACAAATAAATATTCATATAATGGCAGGAGTAAACAAAGTGATTTTATTGGGTAATTTAGGCAGCGATCCAGAGGTGAGAGCTTTGCCTAGTGGTGTGAAAGTAGCGAATATAAATATCGCCACTTCCGAAGCGTATACGGGAAAAGATGGCCAACGGGTGGAGCAAACCGAATGGCATCGCGTCGAATTATGGGATAATTTAGCAAGTATCGCTGAGCAATATTTAAAGAAAGGAAATCAAGTCTATATCGAGGGCAAAATTCGTTCCGAAGAATGGCAGGATAAATCAGGGGTAACCATGCGGGGCTACCGGATTCGTGCGACATCGATGAATTTAATCGGTGGGCGTAATGAACGTCCTGGCGGTGATGCTTCTGAGTCGCGACCTAAACCTGAACCGGTTTCATTAGGAAATCCAGAGGCCAATAAAACCAATGCCTTTCCTCCTTTAATGACCGAAGGCGACGACCTTCCCTTTTAAATTTTTTCACAAAAAAGGGAATCTGGCCTAATCTTATTCCCTTTTTTGTAAATTTGCGCTCATTAGTGCACACAAATTATGGATGCCGACCCCTATCCGAGTAACTTAGTTATGATTCTTGACCCTTCGGTCAGCCTAAGTACGCTATTTCTTATCACCATTATTTTGCTGGCTTTATTGCTCTTGTCCGCGCTTTTGGCAGGATCAGAAGTGGCATTTTTTTCCTTAAATGCGGAACAAAGAATTAGTCTTCGTGAAAGTGATGGGAAATCTGAGAAAGCAGTGAGTCATTTGTTGGATAAACCTCAACAGCTCCTCGCAACCCTCCTCATCGCCATTAATTTCGTCAATATCATCTTTATTACCCTCGCGAATTACCTCACGGAATTGATTATGGGCCCGCAATCGGTGGGGACGCTAATCGTGACTTTGTTTTTGTTATTTGGGGTAACTTTTATCATTACTTTTTTCGGGGAATTGATTCCAAAGGTGTGGGCCCAACAAAATAATTTGAATTTTGCGCGTTATTCAGCGCCTTTGATTGAGTTCTTTACGTTTATTTTCATGCCACTTTCGAAAGTTTTATTAGGTATTTCGGGCTTAATCGAAAAAAGGGTTCAGAAAAAATCATATACCCTGACCACCCATGAATTGAATCAGGCCTTGGAAATCACGACAGATGAAAATACCTCGGAACGCGAAAAAGATATTTTACGTGGGATCTTGAATTTTGGGAATACCTCGGTTAAATCGGTCATGAGGGCGCGAAGGGATATTATGGCCTTGGATACGGAGATGGATTTTCATGAATTAATGGATAAAATCAATAAGAATGGCTATTCCAGGATTCCGGTTTATAGCGAGACAATTGATAAAATCGAAGGCATATTATACATTAAGGACCTATTGAAGGACCTAGATCAGGATGAAAATTTTGATTGGGTTTCTTTGTTGCATCAGCCTTTTTTCGTGCCGGAAAATAAAAAAATCGATGACCTTTTGTACGATTTCCAAGAAAAACGCGTTCACATGGCGATTGTGGTCAATGAATATGGGGAGACGGAAGGCTTGGTGACGATGGAGGATATCATCGAGGAGATTGTTGGTGAAATCAATGATGAATTTGATGATGAGGAAGTGGATTATAAGAAATTAGATGAGCACAATTACCTCTTCGAGGCAAAAACCTCTTTAAATGATTTTTGCCGCGTGTTCGATGTCGATGTCTCATTTTTTGAGAAAGCCAAAGGAGAAAGTGAGACATTGGGCGGCTTATTGATTGAATTGTTTGGTCGTATCCCGAATTCCAACGAAGAAATTTCCTTTGAACACTTTTTGTTTCGCGTACAATCCGTCGATACCCGACGAATCAAAAAAATAAAAGTTACCCTTCAGCAAAACACTGCGAATGAGACAGTCTAAATTAGGATTTTTTGCTTGTCTCTTTTTCTTGCTTTTGGCATGTGAAAAACCTGCGCCAACCCCAACCCCGCCGGTACCACCGGTCGTCGAATCGACTTACCAAAATGTGGAAGATCGCGGCTTGTTAGAAAATGCACAAGTCGACGAAGCCTCGGGCTTAGCCGCCAGTCGATTAAATCGCGGGTATTTGTGGGCGCATAATGATTCAGAAGACAAGAATCGTATCTTTTTGTTTGACAGCTACGGGAAGGGTAAATATGAGTTTATTATTCAGGGGGCAGAAAATCGAGATTGGGAGGAAATAGCCGTGGTGAAGGAAACGGATGGAACGGCCACAATTTATGTAGCGGATTTTGGCGACAATAATGCAGTGTATAGTAATTATGCCATTTATTGGTTTAAAGAACCCGTTATTTCAGCGGGCACGCCGATTTTGAATACGATCACCCAGGTAAATAAGGTCACGTTTACCGTTTCGGATGGGTCGCGGGATATGGAATGTTTGTTGATCGATCAGCAAAGTAAGGATCTCTTTATCATCAGTAAACGCGAGACGCAAAAGCATTTATATAAAATCGCGGCAGCGAATATGGTTCCGGGGACGACCACCAAGGCGGAATATGTTCAAACATTGGACAATATTTCTCAGCCTTTTTCGACGGCCACTCAGGTTATCCAAGGATTTTACATCACCGCCGGTTCGGTATCGCCAGATAATATGGAGATTTTGGTTAAAAATTATTTAGAAATCTATTATTGGAAACGCAAGGCAGGTGAAACGATTCCGCAGGCTTTAGCGCGGCAAGCCAAAACGGTGCCTTATCAAATGGAACCTCAGGGAGAGGGAATCACCTTTGCGGAAGATGGCGGAGGCTATTTTACGATTTCTGAGTCCGCGGATGGAGCCAGTGCGGTTCATTTATTTTTCTACAAGAAAAAATAATTAAGCGACAACCATCAGTTTCGCGAAACTCAGTAATAGGACTTTTTCGCCAACGCCTTTTTCAAATTCAATATGTGCTTTTCTTTCAGCGCCATTGATTTCTAATTTTTTAATCAGCCCAAACCCGAACTTTTGATGCTCCACGCGTTGGCCTTCTTGGAGGTTTTCAGCCGCCGTTTGCTTGAAATCTGTGGAAGGAACGTGTTGGTAATTTGTATTTTGTTTTGGTTTTTGAATGAGTTGGGCTGCAGAGACACTTCCAGCTATTGATTTCTCGACAAAACCTGTTTTTTGTACAGGTCGAAAAGCGCTGGTATCTTTTTTCCCTTGGACTTTGGCCATTTTTAGGTAGGTCGAATCCAATTCATTTAGGAATCGACTAGGTTCGCAACTTTTGAGACGGCCAAATTGATACCTTGATTCGGCATAGGAAATCATTAATTTTTTCTCAGCGCGGGTGATGGCTACGTAAAATAGTCGGCGTTCCTCTTCTAAATCAGCCTGACTTTGTAGCATCATTTGGCTTGGAAACAAATCTTCTTCTAATCCCACTAAGAAAACATGTTTGAATTCCAGACCTTTTGCGGAGTGAACCGTCATGAGGGTTACTTTGTCACGGTCATTGGGATCTTCGTTTGTGTCGGCATTGGTCAACAAGGAAACGGATTGTAAAAATGTCCCCAAGGATTTATCCTCATTTTCTTCAGAATCCACGAATTGCTTGATGGCATTCAGTAATTCTTGCATGTTTTGGTAGCGTGCGAGACCCTCGACGGTCTTGTCTTCATAAAGTTCGCGTACGAGGCCAGAGGCTTTCGCGACATGGGAGGCTACTTCATAGGCATCTTTTTGTTCCACTTCCACCATGAGTTTGAAGGACTTGATGAGGTCGGCAAATTGCTCGATGGGTGCGCTGCCGCGATTGCCTTGGAACTGATTGATATTCGACACCACATCCCAAATCGACATTTGATTTTCAGCGGCGGTGACCGCAATTTTTGCGATGGTTGTATCGCCGATTCCTCGTTTGGGGAGGTTAATGATGCGTTTAAAAGCCTCTTCGTCGTTTTGGTTAACCACAAAACGTAGATAGGCGAGGACGTCTTTGATTTCTTTTCGTTGGTAAAAAGAAAGCCCACCGACGATTCGATATTTGATGTTTAGTCGGCGCAAGGATTCTTCAAAAGACCTCGATTGGGCGTTTGTTCGATATAAGATGGCGAAATCGGCCCAGGTAAAGCCGACTTCCTTTTGTCGGGTTTCGAAAATAGTGGAGGCGATGAGTCGACCTTCTTCGTTGTCTGAACTAGCGCGGATGATTTCGATTTGTTCGCCTTCTTCGTTGGACGTAAAGACGTCTTTTTTCAATTGGCCTTTGTTCCGAGAAATGATTGAATTTGCTACGGCTACGATGGCTTTGGTAGAACGGTAATTTTCCTCCAGCTTGATGGTGGTTAAATCGGAGTAGTCGCGTTCGAAATTCAGGATATTTTGGATATCGGCGCCACGGAAGGCATAAATACTTTGGGCGTCGTCGCCTACAACACAGATGTTTTGGTTGACGGCGGCTAATTTTTTGGTGATGAGATATTGGGAGACGTTGGTATCCTGAAACTCATCCACCATGACGTGTTTAAATTTGTGTTGGTATTTATTTAGGACATCCAAATGGTCGCGGAAGAGGATGTTGGTTTGAAAAAGTAAGTCATCGAAATCCATGGCATTTGCTTGGAAGCAACGGGCGCAATAGCTTTTGTAGAGTTGACCCATCATCGGAATTTTCGCCAGCCGGTCTTCTTGTTCGAGGATGGAGGAACCGAGGTATTGTTCGGGGCCGATGAGCCGGTTTTTTGCATTGGAAATTCGGTTGAGCACCAAATTCACTTTATACACTTTATCATCCAGGTTTTGTTCTTTCACGAGGGCGCGAATGAGTGATTTGGAATCGTCGGTATCGTAAATGGAAAAGTTGGACGTATAGCCTAGGCGTTCTCCTTCGAAGCGTAATATTTTGGCAAAAATGGAGTGAAAAGTCCCCATCCAAATATTTTTGGCTTGGGAACCGATGACGCTTTCGATCCGGTGGCGCATTTCGCCAGCGGCTTTGTTCGTGAAGGTTAGCAAAAGAATTGAAAAAGGATCGACCCCATGCTGGATGAGATAGGCGGTACGGTAGGTTAGTACCCGTGTTTTGCCTGATCCGGCACCTGCGATGATCATCAGGGGGCCTTCGGTGTGCTGAACGGCCTTTCTTTGAGGGTCATTTAATCCTTCCAAAAAATTCATATGCGTCAAAAATATGGGTACTAGGGGCGACAAAAATAGGAAAAAAGGATGGGTTTTTGGCGTAAAGAATTGATTTAAATCCATAAAAAAAAGACACAGAATATCTGTGCCCTTTTCCCTTAATCTTTCACTGATGTTGGACCTTATTGAATCGCCACTAAATCGCGTTTCACTTCAGTTTGTATACTAAATGTTTTGGATTTTACTAGGTTCTTACGTGCATCTAAAATTTCCATGCGGTAAGCGCCATCGACCAAATTCTCAAAACTGTAGGTCTTTTTGCTTGTAATCGATTCGCTGTGAAGTAAGTTATTTTCAGCATCATATATCGTTACAATTAATTGGGTTTTCATTTCTGAGCTTACTGAGAATTTCAATTTCCCTACTTGTTCGATCGAAACAGGTAGTGACAACTCTGATGCATGGGCAACAGATGAAAGTGACAACAAAGCAGCGAAAGCAACAGCTGCGATTGAATTTTTTGTGATGAAATTTTTCATAACGTATTATTTTAAACTTAGGCGGAAATATTTCCGTTTTCTTGACTCAAATGTAGGCGTTTAAACCTAAGGCCAAATTAAATCCGTGTAAAATTTAAATTTTCCAAGAAAGTTCTTCTATAAAAAATTCTATTTCTTCGAATTATGCAATTATCAAGCTCGAATTAGACGTATATAAACTATTTAGCATAAAAATAGTATCAAATCAATTGTCATGTTTTATAATTATTAAATAGGTTATCACTTATTTAACAATTTCATAACAAAGGATTAATAAATGGGTAATCTACACCCTTAAAGGAAAGATTAATTTTGCCACGTTCATTAAACACCAAAATCATTTATGAAATCTTTTTTACGTTATACCAATTTATTCGTTTTCAACTTTTTATTCATTTTTGGGGCTTTTGCCCAGCAAACAGGCGTTCTTCGTGGTACGATAAAGGATGTAAAAACGAAAGAAGACATCATCGGCGCTACCATCTTATTGCAAGGATCTACCAAAGGTGCTTCTACGGATATAAATGGATTTTTCAATTTTGGCAAATTGCCAGTTGGGACCTATTCTTTAAAAATTTCA
>CAIVPF010000041.1 GCA_903907745.1 uncultured Cytophagaceae bacterium
ACCGAATCAAATCTGCATTGGACAGTGGTGAGGCCAGGAAGGTTATTAGACAAGGAATTGACAGAAAAATACCGTGTTGAAAACAAATTATTCAAAGGAATTAACATAGGCGGAATCAATAGAGCCGACGTAGCCGACTTTTTAATCAAGCAAGCGGAAAATCAAACGGAATTAAAAAAATACATAGGGATATCTGAAAAATAGGGTAAAAAAACAGGCCTTTAAATAACAATCAAAATACAATTATAAAGTTTTAGAGGACATCGCTCATCCTCATGTTAAACAAGGCACTCAATAAACCTATTCATTGACAGATTATTTAGCTTGTAAAAAAGCAGTAGGATCTGGGCAGTTATTGGCATAAAACTGAAGATCGCGCTGAGAACAAACGCCGGGATAATCCCCTTTGAACCCTTGCATATCGTGGATCAATTGGAAATGAAGATGTGGCGGCCATCCCCCATTTTCAGTAGGTTTTCCCAAATGACATAGCAAGTGACCCGCGGTAATCGATGCACCGACTTCAAGATGTGCTACATCAGCCATCGATACATGTCCATATAAACTATGGATTTTTTCAGCAGGATGATATAAAATAATCGTTGGCCCATAATTACCAGCCCCCTCATTCACTTGAAAGCTGTGCACGAACCCGGCTAAGGGGGCAAAAACAGGGCTTCCTGCCTTTGTCCAAAAATCCATACCCAAGTGAATATTCCTGAAATCTGCAGAGGCCGTGGCGAAATTCTCGTATGTCTCATAGATCACCCGGTGTTCCAAATAACCGCCAAAGCCGATCTTTCCGCCTATTTTACCCTCGATGTACTCGCCAAATGCCGAAACATTTCCATAGACGGATGGATTTAATTCCATATTCGTGGCGCTTAAATCAAGCGCGACACTATTACGAAGCGTTAAAGGTTCAGAAAAAAGCCGATGAATCATGAAGGGATAAATTTCTCAAAATTTGTAAGGGCAAGAATTATCCATTTTATTTCGCTACCAGAAATTTATTCACATCTAACCAATGAGTGAATGCTTCGAACCAGCGATTACTCGTTCGATTCGGATTCCCCAAGCCAAATCCATGCCCGCCGTTTTGATATAAATGAAATTCCACGGGCCGTCCCGCCTTAAACCAAGAATCAATGATGCCAAATTGTGCATTAAATAAGAAATCATCTGAGGCAATTACATTGAACATCGGAGGTGCGTTTTCAGGCACTTTCACGGGCCCCATTCCGCCATAAATGGGTCCAATAAAAGCCAACTTCATCGTTTTGGAATTTAGCGTGGAATGCATCGTCAGTCCCGCCCCCGCAGAAAAGCCAATCATCCCAATTCGTTTGGTATCCACACCCCATTCGTTCGCGTTTTTGAGAATCATCGCATAGGCGGCCTCTGCATCTGCCAATTGATTCGATAAATCCATTTGAGCCATCGGCGCCGGCGCAATCGCCTTGGATGCGTCATCCGTTTTTTGTGGAGCGGGGCGAGGACGGTTCATCCAGGCGGTGAAATCGTCCAATTTCTCTGCCGTCGGGAATAAGCGATATTTTAACACAAAGGCTGCAATTCCTTTTTTGGCAAGTGCCTCCGCGACCTCCCAGCCCTCATTGCCCATCGAAAGCCAGCGGTATCCCCCGCCCGGAGCCACGATTACCGCCGCGCCTGTCGCCTTTCCTTTTTCCGGTAAAAATGGGGTTAGGGTCGCTTTTGAAATATTTCTTGCCATCGGGTCGCCCCACTGGCGAAACCAAGTTTCAGGGGCTGGCTGGTCTTTCACAGATCCAGTGCCTAATGGAATGGCATTCGGTTCTTTGGGAGCCTCCAGGGGATAAATAGTTCCATCCTGTGCAATAGCATTCCATGTACAGCATTGAATGAGGAGAACAATACAGAGTTTAGTGATTTTTGGTATCATGTCTTTATATTTAATTTGGTTTAAGAGGTTTACGAAAATGAAGGAGAAGCTGCACAAATCAAAATTGTTGAATCAAATTTAAATACTCAATACTTTTTTTGATTTTGAAAAAAGGAAGCGTTTCCATTAATGCTTTTACCTGCTCCTCCTCGAGATCTTTGAAAATTAAGACAGCTCCATTTCTAGCTTTTCTCAAAAACAAATGCTCGATATATCCCTCCTCCTTCCACGTGGCCACCACCTCTTGCTCCTCCTTTAATAATTCAGGAAAATTACTGGGAAGATTTTCCATATCGAGCGTTAAAATTACTTGTACTCTATTCATGTTTATTGGTTTAATGGGCTAATTAATTTTGCATCCCAATCCGGATAATTCATCGCCCTGCCCTCAGAAGACGAGTAAGGCAATATATTGTTTCACTAAGGTATAAAATCTTGCCAAATTCTGAATAGCTCTTGCCATAATTCCCTATATAAGACTCGGTGTTAGGCATAAACCCCAATCATCTATTTCGTTCAAAAATTATTTGAGACATCATAAAAACAGGTTCAGGATTAGGTTGGCATGAATAACAATTCAGTATCTCTTTGAAACAAATATTTTTTTAATGATGATTCCTGTGGGAATTTTTTTAGCTTTATTTCACTATTTCAAATCATTATCTTTAGAAACATCAATTTTTAACTTAAACATTCATCTATGAAAAAGAGTATTTTAGTTTTTTGTTTGATAGCTGCCTTGGCATCATGCAAATCAGAAAGTGACAAAAATGCCGAATTGGCTAAAAGTAATGTTGAATATTATTCACGTGTTTGGGATGTGGTCATCAATGAGGGCCGTTCCAATATTTTAGATTCAGCCTATGTGGATGATGCTATTTTGCATACCATTCCAGAAGTTAAAGGCAAAGCGAACGCGAAAGCGTATTACGAAAATTATATCATAGGATTTTCAAATAGAAAATTTACCGTGAAAGAAATTTTTGCCGATGGAGATAAATTAGTTAAGTACTGGCAATTTAAAGGAAAGCATACAGGACCATTTTTTGGAATACCGGCAACCGGCAAAGACGTGGATGTAAGTGGAGTTACTATTGCCAAAATGAGAGATGGCAAAATTGCAGAAGAGCAAGATTTTATGGATAATCTTGAATTTATGCAGCAGCTTGGATTGATTCCAAGACAATAAATCATCGAAATAATTTAAGACCCTAGGTCTTTCATTGAAATAGTCAGCAAAAAAAGGAGGTCATTTTTGACCTCCATTTTTGTTTTACGAAGTGCATTCCGTGAGACGTAAACTTGATGGCGAAATATTTATTCCAATTATTTTACCGGGAATTTTTCGTACTGATTCACCATATTAATCTTCCCGTTTTTAATTCGGAAGCCTTCCATCCAACGGCCCTTTACTGATTTCCCATCCGGTGTCTCTATATCTGCTGTATCCCATACCAACACCCAGTCATCTCCATTTTCTCCTACGACTGGAAAACTAACTTCCACTTGATAGTTTTTAATATTAACCTGTGAAAATCCTTTTTCCATATAATCCATAACTGCCGGCTTACCCTTTAAGGTTTGGCCAGTTCCAAGTTGAAAAACCACACTATCATCAAGCATTTCAAACGCACCTTTGAAATCCTTTGCAATGAGTGTTTTGTGCATTTGATCGATTAAAAGCACGTTTTTAGGATCGCTTATTTTAAAATTATCCGTATAAACTGGCTTGTAAATATGTTCTACGGTTTTGGATTCTTGGGTTTCCGGCTTAGCACAAGAAACCATCATGACAGCGGCAACAATACATAATAGATGTTTCATTTTTAAACTTTTAGATGGTGAAATTATATTTCGAAGTAATTAAAAATATTTCTATTTACTCCTATTAAATTTTTAAAAAGACAAAAAAATATTTTATCTTTTTTATTTCTAGTTTCAAAATGATACTTATATTTGATTTTTTAATACAGTATAACCTCAAATCCTTATGAAGAAATTAATAGTACCCATGATGTTTGTCGCATCGATGTTTGCATGTACATCACCAGAAACAAAAAAGGCCGAAACCTCCTCTGATAAAGAGTCAGGAACCTTCACTTCCTTAGATGAAAAGTCGGCGAAAGTAAAGCAGTTTTTAGAAGCCTACATGAATAATGACTCCACGCAGATTTATGCAAATTATGCGGATACAGTTAAGATTTATGATCAAATGGCGAATCGCCAAGAAGGTGGAAAGACCATCCCTAATCCAGGTGGAAAAGCAGGTTTTGCCGCGAATGAGCGAATGAATCACGCGTTTTTTACCGATATAAAAATTACTACGGATAACATTAAGACCTTTGTATTTTCTGACGGACGAGTACATACGGGCGTGTGGTCCATGTGGACAGGTAAAGGAAAATATACGAATCAAGAAATTAGCGTTCCTGTGCATCTTGCCTTTATTTGGGAAGGGGATAAAGTAGTTAGCGAGTACCGCTTTTTTGACCCAACTACCTTAGTCGCTGAGGTCGCCGCTTCACAAAAAAAATAATGGTTTTTTTAAAAGGCCTCTCCAAAGAAGGCCTTTTTTACTGCCCTAAACCGAAGAATTAATTTGGTTTTGGCATCAAAAAGAAATCATTTAGGAATCCTATTTCTCAGTATATAAACCAACATCAAAATGAAAAAATTATTCTTACCCTTGATGCTTATCGCAACGATGTTTGCATGTTCATCACCAGAAACAAAAAAAACGGAAATAACGATTGATAAAGAGTCTGGCACCTTTACTTCTTTAGATGAAAAATCAGCTCAGGTGAAACAGTTGATCGAAGCCTATGCCAAAAATGACACAAGCGTGGGGCATGAACTATATGCCGATTCCATTCAGGTGAAAGATAGATTTGCCAATAATCAAGAAAGCGACGACAATACCACAAAAGTTAATCCCGGAGGCCGCGCAGCCTTATTGCAAGGGGATGACTATGTACATTCCTTGAACACGGAAATCAAAGCGACAACGGATGAAAATGACATTAAAACATTTGTATTTTCTGATGGCCGAGTAGTTACGGCTTATTGGGGTACTTTGGTCGGAATGGGCAAATATTCAAAAGCAAAGAACGTGGTACCATTACATCTTATGTTTGTTTGGAAAGGAGATAAAATTGTTCAATTGTATCGCATGTTCGATGCCGGTCCTTTGAAAGCTGAAATCGCTTTGTCCCAACAACAAAAATAGTCCTCCCAAAAGCCTTACATCTAAATTTTTATACAGGGTTTTGGCTTAAAAAAAGAAGCATACAATTCAAATTATCAATCATATAAAAACGTAAAACAAAATGAAAAAATTACTCTTACCCTTGATGTTACTCGCCACGATGTTTGCTTGTAAATCACCAGAAACAAAAACGGAAACAGCAGCAAACCCAGAGGATACTGAAACGGGTAGTTTCGTTTCGATGGATGAGAAATCAGCCATATTTAAGCGCGTCATGGAAGCAGCCATGAAAAATGATACCGCTGTTTATCGGGAAGCATTTGCTGACTCACTTATTGTCTTAGACGGATTTGCGGAGAATGTGGATAGCCTTAATAAATTAAAAGCTACGCCAGAAGGTATCAATGCATTAATCAAAGGAGATAGCTATTTACACTCACTGTATGATGATATCGCCATGACAACGGAAAAGGGCCAAATTAAAACCTTCACATTTACAGACGGAAGAATCGTTTCGGGCTATTGGGGAATATGGTCCGCCAAAGGCAAATTCTCTAAAAAAATATCTAGAGTTCCTCTTCACATGATCGGTTGGTGGAAAGGCGATAAAATAGTTCAAATATACCGCTTGTTCGATCCGGCTTCTTTGAAATTAGAAATTGCAGCATCGCAAGCGAAATAAAACAGTCTTATTGGAAAGGTTTGAAAAAGGGGGGGCATCATGTCCCCCCTTTTATTTTTCTAGATTTTTAGCGCCAATTTTCCGCCAATAGATTAATTCTTATCTTCGTTTTCCGATCTATAACGCGATGAAAAAATACCTTTTCCTATTAATCAGTTTCTCGGCCTTCGCTGAAATAAAACTCCCGGCTCTTGTCAGCGATGGCATGGTACTTCAGCGCGATATTCCCGTTAAAATGTGGGGCTGGGCGAAGCCCGGAGAAAAAGTTAATATCCTTTTCAAAGGCAAAAAAATTAAGACCGTCGCGGACCCTAAGGGCCAATGGTCATCCACACTTCCCGCTACCCCAGCGGGCGGGCCTTTTGAGATTCAGATCAACGAAGTGCTCCTTAAAGATGTTCTTTTCGGAGATGTGTGGCTTTGTGCCGGTCAGTCGAACATGGTCATCAACATGGAACGGGTCAAAGAAAAATACCCCATCGATATCGCTACGGCCAACAACCCAAACATCCGAAATTTCTTCATTCCC
>CAIVPF010000042.1 GCA_903907745.1 uncultured Cytophagaceae bacterium
CCGGCTTCATTTACGATATCAATATGAAACTTTTTAATTCGTTGGCCTAAGGCGATCGGCTCTTGCAATAAAACAGCATTCATTAGTAAAGGTTTTTCTAAATTTAGGCTCAAAACCGCCTCTTTATCCTCTTTTTTTGCCGCCCAAAATGAGCCTTTTATGGGGTGATTAATTCGCTGAGCCTCATGACCAATTTCAAAACTAGAGGTTTCGATGCGAACAGATTTATCTAACAAATTTAGTAAACTAAGTTTACGTATTGCCGCAAATCCCATCATCGAAGCTGAATCGTTCTCATGAACTAAACCACGACGATCCACGGGAATATTCAAAAGTAAATTCGAATTTCGGCCGACTGATGCCACATAAATTTTCATTAATGAATCCGGTGATTTGACCTTTAAATCTTGATCTGCATGGTAATACCAGCCTGGACGAATCGAAACATCTACCTCAGGAGCAACCCAATGACTTCCATTTTCTTGACCATTTTTATAGGCATCAAATTTGGGATATCCGGGATAAATTTCATCCCGATTAATCGGACTCCATGTTTTGTCATAAGCATAGCCGCGTTCATTCCCGACCCAGCGAATATCAGGTCCTGAATCCGAAAATTGAACTGCTTGAGGTTGGTATTTCTCGACCATCGAATGAAATAAAGGCCAGTCATACACTTGCTTTTTCCCATTGGGTCCTTCACCATTCGCACCATCATACCAAAATTCAAAAATAGGCCCATATTGGGTCAATAATTCCTTTTGCATGTTTGCATACACTTGATTATAAGCATCCGTACCATAATCCGGATGATACCGATCCCAAGGAGACAAATAAATCCCAAGCTTTAAACCATATTTTTTACAGGCATTGGAAAGATCGCGAACTACATCGCCTTTCCCATTTTTCCATGAGGAATTGGCTACGCTATGTTTGGTAAATTTACTTGGATACAAGGCAAAACCATCATGGTGCTTTGCGGTCAGAATTAAACCTTTCATTCCAGCCTTTTTGGCAATACGGGCCCATTGCTCACAATCCAAAGCCGTCGGATTAAATGAATTCGGGTTTTCCTTTCCTTCGCCCCATTCTGCATTCGTAAACGTATTCATATTAAAATGAACAAAACCATAATACTCCAAGGATTGCCATGCCAATTGTTTCGCTGAAGGGATAGGCAAAATAGGTTTGATATCTTGTCCAACTAAGGTAACCGAAATCAATAATGCGAGAATAAGATATTTCATAGTTTAATAGTTTGCATATAGAAGAACATGATCCAAAATAGAACTTGCTTCCGAAGGGATAGCTCTAAATAATGGATTAAATCCGAACCAAACAAATTTCCCTTTGCCTTTTTCTTTTACGGCAAAAAAGCTGGAAGAGGGCAAAAGTTTGCTCATATTTTTACCTAAAAATCCTAAATATTTAGGTTTAACATCTGTTTTTAATAAGGTATTCCAAGATTTGTCAATACGATACAGGGAAGATGCTTGATTTAAAAAATACAATTCAGTTGGCAATCCAAACATGAAAGGATGCGTGTTTTCAACCTGTGCTTGAACCAAATTCCCACTTAAAGTATTGGAAATTTCAGCTCGTTCTCGATCTACATATTTAATTTCCTGTTCGACCGTGTCTTTCTTCATTTTAAATACTTCATCCAAAGTCTTCGTGTCCAATAAATCCTTTGCATCCTCCATAAAGATCGATATTCCCCCTTTTTGCGCAAAATCATTCAATAGAACTTGGGAAGTATTGCCTAAGGAAGAATAGGAACCCGATGGGAAAATAAGATGTGTGTAATTGGATAATTCAGATTTAAATACTTGATTTAAAGGAACTACAGAAGGTCTAAGGCCTAATTTTTTAGTCAGGTAATACATGATTTCCCCGATGGAATTTATGCCGCTCATAGCATCCGTAATCACGGCTATTTTTAATTCCTTCAAGTATTTAAAATGCTCTGATCCTAAATCCGCACCCTGAAAACGATAGGTAGAAAAATGCGTTAATTTCACAGATTTAGACCCATAATTACTTAACCAAGATTGAAAAGCATTTTCATTTTTAGCATTTTTCAAAAAGAATAGGGTACCGGCTGCGATTGTTTTATCCTCGACGACAATGACTTTGTCATTAAAAACAATGGGGATTCCTAGCGCATGTGCTTCTTGAACAATTGAGAATTGAAATGGACCAGCACCCGGAATTAAATAGACACCTTGAGATTGATTATTTGTGATCACAGGTGAGCCACTAATGAAATTGCTTTCCTCCTTAAAATCCACTTTTTCTTTAAATCCTAAAGCATCAATCCCATGTAGTTTGAATAAGTTCCAAGCCGTGATGTCATAGGTGATGGAATCCTCCAAAACAATTTGAGGATCCAAAAGTGTTTGAATCATGGGACTTGCCGACTGATAAGCAGAAATAACCAAATCATTACGATCAATTTTCTGATTGGTCAATACTCGATCTTCTTTATAGGAATACGCAGAGCTAATCAAGGATTTAGTTGCGAGACCTAAGGTCACTCGATTTTGTTGCAGTAAGGCGATTAATTCCTTGGCTTTGTCGATTTGTTTCGCAGGAATCACATACGTTTTAAAATCATTTTTGGGATTTAACCGCGCCTGTTCGTGATTTCCATAGAAGGCTGATTTTAGTCCTTCTTGATTTAGCAAAGACCAAGAAATGATATCTCTGGCGATAAAAAAATGATGTTTTGCGCGTTCTTTTAAAGTTATCGTATCTCCATTTGATTTCTTTGCTTGCAATCCTCCGCGAATACCGCCTTGTTCTAAGGTCATAGCCAGTGCTCCATTTAGGATCGGATACGTGTCGCCATAGCCTGGATATAATAAATCATACACTTCAGAAGTGAAATAGGGCCATTTTTCTTGGTCAAAAACCCGAGCAAAGGATTTTCCTATTTGTTCTTGCAAAGCCTTGGTTTCAGTGGACAAATATTTCAAATAGGGTTTGGCAGCAGGGGGGAAATAATAAGAATGTTGATAACTCTGTTCATGAAAATCAGCATGAAACATGGGTAACCAAGATTGGAAAAAACGGAGACGTTGTTGGGTCTCTTTTTGCGTTTGCCAAACCCAATCTCTATTTAAATCAAAGAAAAAATGATTGTATCGACCGCTAATCGGTCCTTCAAAATGTTCTTGATCGTAGGGATCTGCATTTCCCAGGGGAATATAATTTCGCCGACGAAATTGTGTCACATATGCCTCCCGTCCATCCGGATTGATACAGGGGTCAATTAAAATGATGTAGCGCTTATTTTTAGCTTGTTGCTGAAAGTCAGAACTTTGACCCAATAAAAAATACAGGGTCTCAAGAGCTGCTTCCGTACCGGCTGCCTCATTTCCATGCACATTAAAAGATAAATTAATGATGCTTGGTAGTTTAGCTTGAAGATTTTGGAAGGAGAGTCGACCTTGCAGAACATCCTGATGTACTTTTTTATAAAAGTCCAAAGAATCTTTTAAGTCAGGAGATGAAATGATCATTTGACCTAGTTCCCGATCTTCATTGGTTTTACCGTAGGAAATCCATTGGGCGACATCTTTACGTTGGTCAGCTAAATAGTGACAATAAGCAATCACTTGATGGTGATAGGTCAGTTGTGAACCGATCGGATATCCTAAAAATTGTTCTGGGCTTTTAATTTGAGCTAAAGAAACGAAGCTTAAAAACAAGAAAATAGAACTTAAAAAGTTTTTCATAAAATAAGGCAGGAGTTTTTTTTAAAATTAACAAAAAAAGGAGGTAAATTGAAAGAGTTTTATCCTCTACCTATAAATTTCTACAATGGCATTAGCACAACAAGATCACAATGATTTGTCGGTCGATAAATCAGGCAAAACCAATTATCTCATTCCATTTATTTTAGTTACCAGTTTGTTCTTTCTTTGGGGCTTAGCCAATAGCTTAAATGGAACTCTTGTCAAGCAATTTCAAACTGCATTGGATTTGCAACGCTGGCAGGCCAATATCGTTGAAACAGCTTTTTATTTCGGATATTTTGTCATGGCATTGCCAGCAGGTTATGTGATGAAAAAATTCGGTTATAAAATGGGGATTTTATTAGGACTGATTTTATATGCAGCCGGTGCATTTCTATTTTATCCTGCGGCTGAAGTCCGTATGTATTCTTTTTTTTTAGCGGCGCTATTTTTAATCGCTAGTGGGATTGCCTTTTTAGAAACTGCGGCCAACCTATATGTGACCGTACTTGGAGATCCTGCCAAAGGAGATTTTCGTTTGAATTTAGCCCAATCATTTAATGGAATTAGTATTATTTTGGGCCCAGTGATTGGTGGATTTTTTATCTTTTCGGATAAAGAATATACGAGGGAAATGTTGAATGCCTTACCAGCGGCAGAAGCCGAAGCCATTCGAATCTCGCAAGCTGGCTCAGTCCAAATGCCTTATATTATTATCGGAGCCGTTGTCGCATTTGTGGCTGTCTTATTTGCTATAACAAAAATGCCGGAAGTCACAGTGAAAACGAAGGAAATAGTTGATTCTTCCAAAGTCAGTATTGCTGGATTATTAAAAAATAAACACTTAACGCTGGGCATCCTTGCTCAATTTTGTAATGTAGGAGCTCAAGTTACTCTGTGGGGAAATTTTGTGGATTTAAAGATTGATCTGGCTAAGGAATCGAATTTGTGGATAGTCCAACAAATTTATCAAACCACATCCGACATGTCAG
>CAIVPF010000043.1 GCA_903907745.1 uncultured Cytophagaceae bacterium
CACCTCTTCCCATCTCGAACAGAGAAGTTAAGCCCCGCACCGCTGATGATACTGGGATCAAACCCGGGAAAGTAAGTAAGCTCCAAATTATTAACACAAAAAACCGCTCCCTAAACAGAGCGGTTTTTTTATGGCCGAAAACTAATACCAGTTACCTGATACCCGATACTTATTACCTGATACCTTTTACCTAATACCTATTAACTGATACTTATTACCTGATTTATTGACTTAACTTGAATTTTTATATCTTTGCCCCATGACCATTCTATACATTTTCATTGCCATCCTGGTAAGCTCAGCCTTAACCTATCTCCTATTAAATGGTAAAATAGCTTTATTAAATAACCAATTAGCTCAAGCCGATGCAAACCAAAACAAAATCACCCAATTAGAAACCGATAATAAAGCCATGTTTGGGAAATTATCCCAATTAGAAGGCCAAAATGAAACGCTAAAACTAACGGTTGATAGCCAAAAAGCAGATGAAGAAAAGTTAAGAAAAATATTAGTGGACATCAGTAACGATTCCGTACTTAGGCAAGGAAAAATGTTGAGCGACCAACAACAAGTTAAATTAAATGATGTATTAAATCCATTAAAAGAAAAGCTAAAAGAATTTGAAGAAAAAGTAAACTTAGGTCAAAAAAATAGCCTAGAGCAAAGCACCATTTTAATGGAGCAAATCAAAAACCTAACCAGCTTGAACCAAACGGTTACCCAAAAAACAGAAGACCTTACCAATGCCCTCAAAGGCTCAAATAAGTCACAAGGAAACTGGGGTGAAATGATCTTAGAGCGTGTTTTAGAAAGTTCAGGCTTAAAAAAAGGCATGGAATATGAAACACAATTTGTCACCAAAAATCAAATTCAAGAGACCATAAAACCAGACGCAGTCATTTTTCTACCCGACAATAAGAATATCATCATCGACTCAAAAGTATCCCTAACAGCCTATGAAAGATTTACAAGTGCGGATGACGGGACCATCGAAAAAGAACAAGCACTTAAAGAACATATCGAATCACTTAAATCACACATCAAACTACTTTCCGCTAAGGACTATCACACCAGTCTTGACCTCAATAGCCCAGATTTTACCTTGCTATTTATTCCCATTGAGTCTGGTTTTGTGGCAACCATCAGTCAAGATTATAGTCTTTTCAACTACGCATGGGAAAGAAAAATAGTTTTGGTCTCCCCTTCTACCCTATTGGCCACATTAAGGACCATCGCTTCCGTTTGGAAAACCGAATACCAAACCCGAAATGCGATTGAAATAGCCCGACAAGCCGGAGATTTATACGATAAGTTTGTTGGCTTTACCCAAGACATGGAAGATGTAGGCAAACACATTAAAAAGGCGGAAGATTCCCACCAAAATGCCCTTAACAAATTAAGCACCGGTAAAGGCAATCTAGTTACAAGAGCCCAAAATCTACATAAACTTGGCGTTAAATCAAACAAGAAGTTGAACTCTGGCCTGATTCAAGAAGAAGAGGAGGAGGAATAAATTAGGTGATAAGTATTAGGTAATAAGTATTAGGTAATAAGTATTAGGTAACAGGTAATAAATAAAAGTTAAAATTAATAAGATATCAATTAGGCAATACCTGTTACCTCTAACCTAATACCTACTAATATTACCTAATACCTGTTACTTATTACCTAATCTATTACCTAACCTACGCTTTCTTTAGAAACTCCGTCCTCAAAACCATCACGGATTTATCTACTTTTCCCTCGATTTCATCGGCACCATCCGTTAAACGAATATTTCTCACCATCGTGCCTCTTTTTATAATTCCAGACGAGCCCCTCACTTTTAAATCTTTAATCACTGTAACCGAGTCCCCTTCTTTTAGAATTGCTCCATTACTATCGCGAACGATCAACACATCTTCTTCACTCATTTTGTCTAGTTTAAATGGATACCGGCACTTATAAATGACTATTATTTCTTATCCCACGAATTTTTATTATTCCTAAAACCCAATAGTCTTTGAGCTAAATCAGGTCGCTTCAAATGCGTCAATCGATTCCGAATCCAATCTTTATATTCCGCCTTATACCAGAAAAAATATTTATTCTGATTTTGCTTCTCCTCCTTGGTCTTCGCCGTTTTAATCGGTTGCAAGGTGTAAGGATGAACCCCCGAATAATAAATCACCTCAGCCACCGTCATCGGCGTAGGCGTGAAATCCTGCACCTGCTCCAAATGAAATCCCAAATCTTTCGTCTCCGCAGCCAAATTCGCCATATCTACCTCCTCACAGCCCGGATGCGATGAAATAAAATAAGGTACTAAGGGTTGCTTTAAGCCGAATTTGGCCGAAATCTCATCATATTTCTTCTTAAACGCATGAAAATATTTGAACGATGGCTTACGCATCACACGCAATGTCGCATCCGATGTGTGCTCCGGTGCTACCTTTAATCGACCCGACACATGCCGCGTGATCAATTGCTCCATATATTCATCATGGTTCCCGTCTTGATTATTCTTATTAAAATCATCGACCAACAAATCATAGCGAACCCCAGACCCCACAAATGCTTTTTTAATCGCCGGCAAGGCATCGACCTTCCGATATATATCCGTCAAGGGCTTATGTGATGTATCCAAATTATTGCAAATCACCGGGTGAATACAACTCGGACTCACACAACGCGCACAAATCGACTCATCCTTGCCCTTCATCTTGTACATATTCGCCGAAGGACCCCCCAAATCCGAAATATAGCCCTTAAAATCAGCCTGTTTCGTGATCTGCTCAACCTCCTTCATAATCGACTTTTCACTCCGAGACGCAATAAACTTGCCCTGATGGGCTGAAATCGTACAAAAACTACATCCTCCAAAACATCCTCGGTGCATATTCACCGAAAACTTAATCATTTCATACGCAGGAATGGGCCCACGCTTCCGATATTTGGGATGCGGCATTCGCGTATAAGGTAAATCAAAGGATTTATCCATCTCCACTTCTTCCATCGTCTTAAATGGCGGATTAATGACCAAAAGCTCCTCACCTACGCGCTGCGTAATCCGATTCGCCTGCCATTTATTAGACTCCACCTCCACGATTTTAAAATTAGACGCATATTTAATCTTATCCTGCAAACAAACTTCATGACTCGCTAACTCCACCGTTTCCCACGCAGCTATGGCTGGCAATGCATCCGATGCCGATTGCAAAAATGCGACCTGAGGAATATGAGTCAAATCCCTCAAAGAACGACCTTCTTTCACGCCTTTCATGATGTCACGCAAAGGCTGTTCGCCCATGCCATAGACCAACATATCCGCCCCTGAATCCACCAAAATCGACGGAAACAAACGATCTGCCCAATAATCATAATGCGTCACTCGACGCAATGAGGCCTCTATACCCCCTATCAAAACAGGGACATCCGGATATATTTCCTTTAAAATCTTCGTATAAACCGTCGTTGCATAATCTGGCCGAAAACCAGCTTCCCCTCCAGGTGTATAAGAATCGTTCGAACGTAAACGCTTATTGGCCGTATAATGATTCACCATGGAATCCATACAGCCCGCTGTTACTCCGAAAAAATATTTGGGTTTTCCTAATTTCTTAAAATCACGTAAATCATCTTGCCAATTAGGTTGCGCCACAATCCCCACCTTCAACCCCTCACTCTCCATGATCCGACCAATCACCGCCGTGCCAAACGCAGGATGATCCACATAGGCATCTCCTGAAATGAGAATGACATCTAGTTCATCCCAGCCACGTTTTTCAACCTCTTTTTTTGTTAAGGGTAACCAGTCAGTTATCGGTCTTTCTTCCATCTCACAAATTTAATCGAAAAACGGGGTTTAACCTATTTCGCCAACTTCGCTTTTAGATAATTTGCCGTCGCATTAAAGACTTTTAAATTATTGGAAAATTTCATCCAATGATGCGTATCATCCACAATCACCATCGTTTCAATCGCCACCTTTTTCTTTAATAAGCGATTCACCATATCAATACTTTGACTAAATGGCACATTTCTGTCATCATCTGCATGAATCAACAAAGCCGGCGATGTCCATGTCGCCACCGAAGAAACCGGTGAAGCTCGAAAAGATAAACTCGCCGCCCAATCCGCATCTGGCGCCTTGTGCAAATCATCCGCTGGCTCCTCCGCCTTCATTTGATTCGCCCAATCATGCACACCATGAATATCCACTCCCGCAGCAAATAACTTCGAATCACGCGCTAATCCCAAGGCAGTCAAATAACCTCCATAAGAACCACCGTATAAACCGATTTTCTTGGCATCAACAAACGATTGTTGGGCCAACCACTCCCCCGCCGCCTTAATATCTAAATATTCTGAAGCACCTAATGCACCCGCAGCTTTCGGGTTTTGAAACTCATAACCATAACCAATACCCAACCGATAATTGATCGACAAAACCACAAATCCCAAATTCGCCAAATACTGATTCACCGCATAGGCATTCGAATAATAATCTGAATAATGCCAACCTAATAACATCTGACGCGGCGGCCCCCCATGAATAAAAATAATCGCAGGTTTTTTCTGCGCACCATTCGAATTATCAAAAATCTGACCATGTAAAGACAAACCGTCTAAGGACTTAATAATGATTTGCTTGGGCTCAACTAACGAAGTAGACGGAAATTCTTTGGGAACCAAATCACCTGTCAAAGATTTCACCGAACCAGTGCCATTGCTTAAAATAATTTGAGGTGATTTTTGCGGTGTGGAACCGATGAAAACATAACCTGCATAATCGTGAATCGAAATCGCAGTCCACTCATTGCCCGTTCCAGGACTCAAAACCTTCATGTCCGCCTTATCCACTGAAACTCGCACAATGTGCCGACGATCCTTATCCAAGGCATCCGGACCTGTATTCGCGTCAAACAAAAGGTATTTCCCATCATGACCCAAACTCACATGTTCCACCATAAAATCCCCAGGGGTCAATAAAAGAGCATTCCCTCCCGCAGCAGGTACGGAATACAAATGAGGCCAACCATCATGATAGGAAGTAAAAGTGATACGATCATTTTGTGCCCAAAATAAATTAGTTCCACCATGCGTTGTAGGGATTGATCCGCGATAGGTTTTTGGCGCAGCCCAAACCAATTTAGAAGGCTCCCCCGAAAGACTCACCGTACGAATGCTCCACTCAATACGTTTACGCAAGGTAAGTGAGTCGACCGCACCTCCTTTGGCAGGAGTGCGAACAAAGGCAATACTTTTCCCATCTGGAGACCAGCGAGGACTTGAATCTTTTGAAAAAGTTGGATCTAAATAGGATACTTGATTTGTCCCAATGGCATGCCAACCAATAAATGAATGATCACCTCGATCCGCCACAAAAGCCACTTTAGAGCCATCTGGCGACCAATTTAATTGGCTTACTTGACCACGCGTTTTTAAAACGGCAACTGGAATATCATAAAAACCATCCTCAGCATTCGTATCTAATTTAGAAACCCATGGTTGACCATCCTTAATAAACATCACCACATCACTTTTAGGTGAAAGTACGGGCTCATCACCTTCAGAAATTACACGAACGGGGCCACCTGTAAAGGCAATTTGTAATACCTGAACACCCGTTGGGATTGTTTTTCCAATTGGATTTACCGGTTTTAAATCATCAAAATTTGACCCATGGTCCCCACCACGAGAAAATAAAACCCATTTGCCATTATTGCTTATCGAAATGGATGTGATTTCTTGTCCATCATCCTCCGTAAAAGCCGTTAATTTTCTAGGAGTAAACGTGGGGCCTTCGGCTACGTAAATATTTCGAACACCTTTTTCATCCATCGCCCAGGCAATCTTATCGCCTAATTTGGCACTCGCTAATTCCGTAGGGAATGGCGCTGATTTAATAGATTCTAACGTGAAATTTTGACTATATGAAAAAGTGATAGAACACAAGAACAGCAATACCGTGCTGACCGAACGATTATAGAACATAATTTTAGATGATAAGTGAATACTAAAAATTCAATTAAATTTATAGAAAATTAGGGAATATTAAGTTTAAATTTAAATTCTAGTACATATTTAATGGATTTAACAATCATTTTTGTCAATTACAAGAGCGAAAACTACCTCTATAATTGTATTCAAAGCTTATATCGGTATTGCAAAGAGCGATCTTTTGAAATCATCGTTGTCGATAATTTACATGTCCCAGGCGCAAATCAAGCCATTTTAACTGAATTCCCAGAAACCCAATGGATAATTCAAGCTACGAATTCCGGATTCTCCATCGCCAATAACCGAGGTCTCGCCGCTGCCAAAGGAAAATATGTACTTTTTTTAAATGCTGATACATTGGCCTTCGACAATTCCATCGAAAACGCGATAAACCATTTGGAACAACAACCTGAAATAGCCGCCTTAGGCGCCTATCAATTACAAGAGGATTTGACCCGACATCCATTTTATTGGTCCCAAAATCAATTACGCAAAG
>CAIVPF010000044.1 GCA_903907745.1 uncultured Cytophagaceae bacterium
AAGAAACCGAGGCTATCGCTTTGGGCTCCTTTCCCGCTTCCATCGAGGCTTATATTCGCACCGCTTATGGCTTTTTGGGTACTTTGATCGATGATTTTTCCGGAGATGCGGCCATTTTGTTGAGCCTGTAACGTAAAAACCGAACCTAGGATACAACAGATAAAGAACAGATTTTTCATGTCCATGAAACTATTTGAAAGTGAAAAAGTTTACATTATTTTTTTGGAAGGTACTTATCGTAGGCCTTGGATGGGACGGGGCTTTCGATATCGCGCAGGCTTTCGGCGGGTTTATCCCAATCTAGGTAACCTTTTATCCAGGCAAAGGCAAGTCCTAATACGAGAATTCCGACAAAAATAAACATTTCGATCAAGGCATAGGTCGACCATTCCGGGGCCGCAGCGACGATGCTTTTATTGCCAAAAACCACCGCCCAAGGAAACAAAAAGACTAATTCTACTTCAAACAAAACAAAGAGCAGGGCGATGACATAAAAACGAGGATTAAAACGAATGTTCGCGTTGCCCACAGGAGCCTCTCCAGATTCGTAGGTACTGAGTTTTTCGACATTCGGTCGCGAAGGACGCAGTAATTTGGCTGTGAACAAAATCAGCCCTAGAAATAGAATTCCTGCGCCGATAAATGCGGCGACATAGGCAAATTGTTCAATCATCCTTTTTGAATTTTAAATAGCCTTTGATGATCGTAAATGTCGTAATACCTAAAAAGAACAAAATGATGTATTGAACATAATTAATGATCCAGGGAAAATGCTGCCCCATATAATAGCCACCCGCTACTAAAATTCCCACCCACATGGCGCCGCCCACAATATTCAAAAACAGGAAACTGTACCAAGACATTTTGCTGATTCCGGCTAAAATGGGGGTAAATGTGCGCACGACGGGTAAAAATCGGCTAATCACTAAGGCGCTAAATCCATATTTTTCAAAAAATTCACGGGTGGATTCCAAGTGTTTTTTCTTGAA
This sequence comes from uncultured Cytophagaceae bacterium, assembly GCA_903907745.1. Classification (GTDB taxonomy): domain Bacteria; phylum Bacteroidota; class Bacteroidia; order Cytophagales; family Spirosomataceae; genus Aquirufa. The sequence continues at coordinate 990 of CAIVPF010000044.1, forward strand.
GAAAAAGCTATCCGGCCTTCGCTGCAAGGAATTTCCGAAAAAACGCCCTAGTAAATACCCGACTAAAGATCCGATGACGGCCGCACTAAAAATACTAAAAAGGATCGTGGACAAGGGTTCTTTTAAAACTCCGGTCCCCCCAAAAACGCCTGTTAAAAAAAGTAAATAATCACCCGGCAGAAAGAATGCAAAAAATAAACCATTTTCTGCGAAAACGATAAGCGTAATGACGAATAGGCCGGATCGGATGATCGTTTCTGAATCGGTCAATTGATGCCACAATAAATTTATTTCATCCACACTAATCGCTTGTTTGAATCGTTTTGTCTCAAAATTTTAAAATGAGCCTATAAATATCCGTTTAATTTTCGAATTTTCTGTACATTTAGAAGATGAAAAATACGGTAGCTCTTTTTCTGTTTATACTTTTTTTCTTTGGGGCCCTTATTCCCAAGGTAGGAATGGAGCAATCGTTTAAAGCCAACGAAATCCTAAAGCATTTCCAGGATCATAAAAAACAAGCTAAAGGTTCATTCAGTTTCGCCGATTTTTTATGGTTGCATTATTCAGCCGATTCCAAACACGCCAAAACGACCAAACACCCCGGACTTCCTAGCATCGATTTCAGTGGCGCGATGGGCTATGTCCTCCCAGCTTTTGCGTTAATTCTATTTTTTCCATTTGTCTTAAAAGCCCACCGTCGATATAATGTTCGCTGGGAAAATCTCTATCATTTTTCGTTAGTTCGCATTCTGATCGCGCCGCCTAGGATCTAAACATTTGCGTTTGCATTTTTTTAGATTAATTAACAGATATATGATCAATTCCATCATTTCATTTAGTATACGCAACAAACTCGTTGTTGGTATATTCGTCATCGCTCTCATCGCCTGGGGAGGTTTTTCCCTAAGTCGCTTGCCCATCGATGCCTTACCCGATATTACTTCGAACCAAGTTCAAGTAATTACGCAATCCCCGGCGCTTGCCGCCTCGGAGGTTGAAAAATTCATCACCTACCCCTTAGAAATTTCCCTGCGAACCATCCCCAATGTGAAGGACATTCGCTCGATTTCTCGCATGGGCCTTTCCATAATCACCGTTGTTTTCGAGGATGAAGTGGCCACGGAGGTGGCGCGTCAGCAAGTCTCTGAAAAACTCAAAGGCGCCGAACCCTATCTTTTGAAAGGTGCTGGAATCCCAGAAATGGCGCCTATTACGACTGGATTAGGAGAATTTTATCAATATACGCTCGAGGTAGATCCCGCATTTGAGCATCAATATTCACTGGCCGATTTGAGAACGTATCAAGATTGGATTGTGAAACGTCAATTATTAGGAATCAAGGGCGTCGTAGAAGTGAGTTCCTATGGAGGAGATTTAAAACAATACGAAGTGGCCATCGACCCCGAGCGATTACGGGCGACGAATATTTCCATCGATCAAATTTTCACTGCCTTGGAAAACAATAATTCGAATTCCGGCGGAAGTTATTTGGAGAAAGGTTCTGATGTATATTTCATTCGTTCCGAGGGAATGTTAACCTCGCTCGAGGATATCGAAAATACGGTCGTTATTCAGCGAGGTAGTGGGGGAATGCCTATTTTGGTGCGCGACGTGGCTAAGGTCCAATTTGGCAAAGCGGTTCGATATGGCGCGATGACGCGAAATGGGAAGGGCGAGGTCGTGGGCGCTGTGATGCTTTTGTTAAAAGGAGCGAATGCGAATAACGTGGTCAAGGACGTGAAGGAGCGCATGGACATTATTCAAAAGACGATGCCCCAAGGAATCAAAATTGTCCCCTTTTTGGATCGCAGCGTCTTGATCGGCAAATCCATTTCCACGGTAGAAAAGAACTTATTAGAAGGGGGTTTGATTGTCGTGTTTATCCTGGTTCTTTTATTAGGAAATTTACGGGCGGGCTTGATTGTTGCCTCGGTGATTCCGCTCTGTTTGTTATTTGCATTTGCGCTGATGAATATTTTTGGGGTGTCTGCGAATTTAATGAGCTTGGGCGCGATTGATTTCGGTTTGATTGTGGATGGTGCCGTGATCATCGTCGAATCCATTATACATCGACTCCATGCGCATCGAAAGGGCGAGGTCATGAGCCAGCATGCGATGGATGAGGAAGTGAATATTTCTGCTCAGGCTATTTTTAAATCGGCGGCCTTTGGGGTTATCATCATTTTGATTGTGTATTTACCGATTATGGCGCTCGGCGGCATCGAAGGAAAAATGTTCCGGCCAATGGCCCAAACCGTTAGTTTCGCTATTTTAGGCGCCTTGATATTATCGCTCACGTATGTACCGATGATGTCTGCCCTGTTTTTGAATAAAAAAATCAGTCACGACATAACCATTGCCGATCGTATCATGGGCACTTTGTATCGGGGGTATAAACCGATGGTGACCTGGGCCCTCTCGCATCGCCGCTGGGTGGGACTTGCTTCGCTCATCTTATTTTTCGGGAGCCTCGGGCTTTTTGCCACCTTGGGGGGTGAATTTATTCCAGAATTGAATGAAGGCGATTTCGCGGTAGAGTCGATTCTGCCTACGAATGCATCGCTGTCCCAAAGTATCAAAGCGAATACGGCCGCACAGGCCCTTCTTTTGAAAAAATTCCCGGATGAAATTAAACAAGTTGTGTCGCGGATTGGGGCTTCTGAAATCCCAACGGATCCCATGGGCATTAATTCTTGCGACTTATTAATTATCCTGAAAGAACCTTCTGAATGGAAGGCTGCCAAAACCATGCCGGAATTGGAGGAGAAAATGGATCGAGCCTTGGATGCTTTTCCGGAGGTGAATTTTGAGTTTACCCAACCGATTCAAATGCGCTTTAACGAATTAATTGCCGGTGTTAAATCGGACATTGCCGTTAAAATTTTCGGAGAAGATTTAGGGGAATTGTTCGAACATGCGACGGACGCTGCTCGTTACATTCGGAAAATTGAGGGTGTAGGAGATATCAAAGTGCAGCAAATTGATGGAATTCCGCAATTAGTCGTGAAATTTAATCGGGCGAAAATCGCGCAATATGGATTGAATATTCAAAGTGTGAACCGCGCCATTAAGATGACTTTCGCCGGTGAAACGGCGGGGATTGTGATGGAAGGCGAAAAGCGATTTGATTTGGTCGTTCGGATGGATTCCGCGCATCGGAAGGACATTCAGAATCTGCGGGATTTGTATATTGATTTACCGAATGGTTCTCAAATACCTTTACATGAGGTAGCTGATGTCGATTTTGAGAATGCGCCTGTGGAAATTTCCCGTGATAATACGCACCGTCGGATTACGATTGGGATCAATGTACGAAACCGAGATGTGGAATCGGTGGTGGCGGATATCCAAAATGTCATGAAAAATAAAATCACGCTCCCTGCGGGATATTATGTGACCTACGGGGGAACTTTTGAAAACCTGCAAGCCGCAAAATCTCGGCTTTCCTTGGTGGTACCGATCGCCTTAGCATTGATTTTTGTCTTACTCTTTTTCACCTTCCAAAGCTTTTTGGAGGCGGCCATTATTTATTTGGCGATTCCATTATCGGCGATTGGGGGGATTTGGGCCTTATGGATACGGGATATGCCCTTTTCAGTTTCGGCGGGAATTGGCTTTATCGCCCTTTTTGGGGTCGCGGTGTTGAATGGAATTGTGTTACTTTCCTATTTTAAACAACTGGCTGATGAAGGTTTGACTGTTTCCGAACGCCTCAAAAAGGGATTGGAATTACGTTTCCGACCGGTCATTATGACGGCGGCAGTTGCATCCTTAGGCTTTTTACCGATGGCGATTAGTCAATCGCCCGGTGCGGAGGTTCAGCGGCCCTTGGCTACGGTGGTGATTGGAGGATTAATTACGGCTACATTTTTAACCTTGGTTGTGATTCCGGTAGTTTATTCAATTGTGATGGGGCGCCGGGAAAAGTCCTTGAAAGCGAAATCTTTGGGCATGATAATCTTTCTGATTTTGATGAGTTTTGGAAGTTTTGCGCAGTTGAAACCAAGTCTTAGTTTAGATCAATGCATCCAAGAAGCGATGCAAAAAAATGCATTTTTAAAGACGGGTAATCTGGAAATTCAAACGGCAGAGGCTTTGATAGCCTCGGGGCGAGATGTGCCTAAAAGCACCCTGGATTTTCAATACGGGAAAACGCAAACCTATTTTAGTCAGGATTATACGGTGATTGCGAATCAAAACATTCCTTGGCCTACGCAATTGCGCGCCCAGGTGAAGGCTTTGACCTCGCAAAAAATGCTGGCCGAAAAGCGCTTGAAAGTCACTCAAATCCTCGTTAAATCAAGTGTTAAATGGATATACTATCAAATTTTGCTTCAAAATCAGCAAGTTAAATTCTTGCAAAAGCAGGATAGTATTTATACCCAGATGAAACGTGCGGCGCAATTGAAATTCAAAGAAGGTGAAACCAATCGCCTAGAATTAGTGGCCGCGGAGGCGCGCTTGCGGGAATTTGAACAAAAGATGAAGGCCCTGGAATTGGATCGAAAGGTCAATTACCAGCAATTGGCCTATTGGATTAGCCATCCAGAACCTTTTCAGATTTCAGGATTGGAGAAATTGACCATGTCGACCGCCATGGATAAAAACGGCTTGGTAAATAATCCACAATTGCAGGTTTTAGACCAACAAATCGAAAGTGGCAAACTTCAATTACAAGTCGAACGAGAAAAATTAAAACCGGATCTGCGACTCGGTGTTGTTTCTCAAAGTATCGAAAATCATGCCGGACAGAATTTCATTCAGGCGGGCATCGGTATTCCCCTTTTTGCCAAAGGGCAAAAGGCGAAAATTGCCGCCTCTGAAAAACAGGTAGAAGTATACGAAAGTCAAAAATCGCAGAACATGGCCCAATTGGCCTCCGATCTAAGCGCCAATTTGGCCCAATTAGAAAAACATCAAAGTTCACTTGCTTATTATTTAGCTACAGCCCTGCCTCAGGCGGACTGGCTTGAAAAAACGGCTTTGAAGAGTTACCAGCAAGGCGAAATCGAATACGTGGAAATGCTTCAAAATGCCCAACAAGCTTGGCAAATTCGCGAACAATATTTACAAGAGGTTTTGGCCCATAATCAATCCATTATACAAATTGAAACGATCCTAGGAAATGAATAATTCAATCAAAATAACGAGCCTTTTTATCACATTGCTTTTAGTAGCCTGTGGAAAAAAAGAAGAAACATCGACGGCCGAGGCCCCGGTGTCTGAAATTAAATTAACGACCGAGCAGAAACAAAATGCTGGGATTGCCTTTGGCGATTTCCAGGAAAAGGAAATGGCGGAAGAAATAACATGTACAGGCTTGGTGGACGTTCCTCCTATTTCCATGGCATCCGTTTCCCTGCCGATTGCAGGTTATGTGAAAACGACCTTTGAACTTTTGCCCGGTAAAAAGGTGGCGAAAGGGGAGGTTTTAGCCACCATTACCAGTTTGGAATATATTCAAATGCAGCAGGAATATTTGCAAGCGATGAGTTCTTTGAATTTATCTAGCTCTGAAAAGACACGCCAGCAAGTGCTCAGTAGCGAAGAGGTAGGTTCGAAAAAGAAATTCCAACAAGCGGAGGCTGATCAAACGAATTTGCAAGCGCAGGTACAAGGGCTAACCTTGAAATTGCAGGCATTGGGATGTGATATGGCCATATTAACTAAAGGAAGTATTAGCGCTCTGATATCTTTGCGTTCTCCGATTGAGGGCTATATCCAGGATCAATACCTGGCGATTGGGAAATATGTAACACCTTCGGATGTTTTGGTGAAGATCGTTGGCGTAGCACATAAACATGTGGAATTAAAGGTTTTTGAAAAAGATTTAGGGAAGATTAAAATGGGTCAAAAAATTTCTATTCTGACTGATGGAACTAAGGCAGAGGCGAAGGTATTTCTCATTGGTCGTCAAGTGGATTTAATGACTAGAACGACGCCAATTCACGCGCATTTTGTTTCCGAAAAAGATGAAATGTCGTATACCGTGGGTCAGTTTGTCAATGCGCACATTTTGGTAGGAAACCAGAAAATGTCGACGATCCCTCAGGCGGGTTTAGCGCGCGTGGGCAAGGCCGGGTTCATTTATGTGGAGACTGTCTCAGGTGCAATGGCTCAAATTCCGGTAGAAATACTAAGTTCTAATCCGGAATTTGTGGGTATGAAACCCTTAAAAGCGGTTCCTACAGGTAAATTAGTGATCAGTGGCGCATCAGCCTTAGAGGCTATTTTTGCGAAGGATTAAGGTATTATTCCGGACCAAGTCGAGAAGTCGGCCCATCCTTCAGGTGGGTCGACTTTTTGTTTAAATAGCCCAAACATCGTCGATCCCGAACCACTCATCGCGGCATATTCAGCGCCTAGGGCGTACATGTCCTTTTTCATTTGTTCAAGTTGGGGATAAGCGGGGAAAAGACTTTCTTCAAAATCATTTTTGATATTGTTTTTCCAGGATTCCATCGGCAAGCTAATGGCCTCAGGCAAATAAGTTGGGGCGGACTTTGGCTTGACTTGTGCATAGGCTTGCTGGGTGGAAATACCAAAATTCGGATAGACTAATAGCGCAAAATATCCTTTCAAGCTTAGAGGGATAGGGCTCAATTCATCGCCTTTTCCTTGGCCAAATTGGGCTTGATTGAAAAGGAAAAAGGCACAATCACTGCCTAATTCCTGGGCATATGGCACCAAATCCTGATTATGTAGGGGCAATTCGAAAAGATCTCTTAGGCACATCAACGTATAAGCTGCATCGGAGGAACCACCCCCTAAACCGGCACCCATGGGGATGATTTTATGGAGGTGTATATGAACGGGTGACATGGGGAAATCTTTGGCTAAAAGATTGAAAGCTCTGACACATAAATTAGTGGAGACATCGCCTGAAATGGGCAGGCCAGTGGAGCTAAATGAAAAGCTTGTGGCAGGGCTAATTTCGAGGATATCTGTCCAGGGGATTTGAACGAAACAGGTTTCAAGGGCGTGGAATCCGTCGGCACGTTTTTCAGTAATGAATAGTCCGATATTGATTTTTGCAGGAGGGAATAGGACCATGTTAATCTTCGAGAATATTCGTGATGGTACTTATTTTAAGGAGTAGGGAAAGGCAAAAGAAAAGGAATGCAATGGGGAGAAAAATACCTTTGAGGTCTTTGTGTTCTTCCCAGCGAATTTTGAGGGTTCTGTTTTTTTCGAGTTGATCGATTGACTGAAAAATTTGGGTGAGGGTACGTTCGTCGGTTGCGCGAAAAAATTTCCCATTTGAAGTCTCAGCGATGCTGCGGAGGGTGCTTTCGTCGACAGGGTCTAGACTAGGTTTTAGGCTTCCGACGGCGATGGTGTATACTTTGATCCCAAAGGATTTGGCTAATTCTGCGGAGGTGATCGGGTCTAAATTTCCTGCGGTATTATTGCCATCGCTTAGAAGAATGGCAATTTTTTTTGGATTTTTCTCGGCCCGAATTTGATTGATGGACATGCCAAGTGCATCGCCTAAAGCGGTACCTTCTTCGTGGATTAGGCCTGTTTCAAAGCGCTTCAAGGCTTGAATTAAATAGCTAGAATCGGGTGTTAATGGGCTTGCTAAATAGGGTGCGCCGGCGAAGGCAATGAGGGAAATTCGGTCGCTTTTTCGTTGTTTAACGAAGGCGATGGCGAGTTTTTTGGCGATGCTTAATCGGGAGGGAGAAACGTCCCTTGTTCGCATGGAAGCGGAAATATCAATCGCCAAAGCCATTTCTATCCCTTCTTTTTTAATGGCAGCATGTGCGATTTTTTTATAGGGGCTTGCGAGCGTGAGGATGACGAAAAATAGACAAATACCTTGTAGGGTTTCGGGCAGGAAGCTGAGAAGGCGAATGAATTTTTGTTGGACCAAGGGTTTCGAAAACGACATGACGAGCCTTGCCTGATTATTTCGATTCAGAATCCGCTTAAAGGCAAAAATGAGAAGCGGAAGCGGTAATGCATAGAGGAAAAGGGGATAATCCCAATCGTAGGAGAAGATGGATTTAAGTTGAAACCAAATGCTGATCGGATTAAATTTCATTTTTTTCGGGTTTCTGAACTTATTTTTTCACGTTCTTTTTGGTAAACGCCGTGGGCAATTTCGGTTAAAAATTTAACGGAATCCATCGTTTTTTCCGAAAAATTTCCTCCGTAAATGGCAGAATCGATGGCTTGCAAGGCCTTGACGAGCCTTTTGTCGCGTAAATTATCGACCATTTCTTTGGTCGTGTAGGTTGAAAAAGGCACGTGAATCAGATTTTCCAAATAGCTTTTCCACACCGAAATGGCTTTTTCTAAATTTTGAAGTCCTTTGGGTTCGCTTGAAATCGATCGAGAGAGTCTTTGATAGCTACGTCTAAAATCCAGGTTTTTGCGCCATAAACGGTATAATTGGTACCAGCGAATAAATTGTTTGCCAAAAACCCAATAGATCAAACCACTCAATATAAAAATTGAAATGCCATAAATAAACACATTTTTCAGGTCTGTTTTCGGGCTGAGCGTAGGGATGGCCACTTGCTGAAAGACTTGTTCCATATTGATTTTTTCCGGGTGAGGAACTAATCGTTGGAGGAAAATGGTATCGGGTTTAGGGAAAACTTGGGTACAATCGCTGCCTTGGAGTAGGTAGATGGGAAGGCTTAGGCTTTGGTAGTCGGCGATATCAAAGAATCGAAACGTATAAACGGCCGAATCTAGGTTTCCGTCTGCGGTACTTTTGGTTTTAAAATATTCTTTTTTGACGGGTTCGAAAACGCCAAAGGCACTTTGGATGCCTGGGAAAAACAATTCCTGGCCCTTCGGATGTATGACTTGCAAGGAATAGTGGATCGGCTGCCCGATTTTAGCAGAATCCTCTAGGAATTTACCTTTAATATGGAGGGGTCTTTCTTGCATTTAGGAACGTATGCTAAAGAGTTTAACGAGTGCGGGGACGAAATCTTCTCCGGCTTGTATGTAAATATGGCTGGCTTGCCATTGTTTACAAAGGGTAATTAATGCGTCTTTTTTTTCGTTTATTTCCTGTTCGACGAAGGTTCTGAAGGATTTTGCGGAGGTATTTACCCAGGTTGTTTTTCGGTTTTCGGGATCATATATGGGTACGATTCCCATGGCAGGCATGTTGGATTCCAGGGCATCTTGAATATGAATGATGACTAAATCGTGTTTTTTGGCGATGGCTTTTAGTAAATCTTCGTAGCCGTCATCAATGAAATCCGAAAGGACAAACACTAAGCTTTTGCGTTTTAGGCATTGCATGGCGAAAAGGAGGGCGGCGCGTAGGTTGGTTCCCGTATTTTCGGGTTGCATTTTAAACAATTCGGAAATGACGCGGTAGCCGTGTTTTTTTCCGGCGGCGGGGGCCATGTATTTTTCGTTTTTATCGGAATAGCAACAAAATCCGATATGCCCCGCTTCTTGGATGGCTGAAAAGGCGAGAACGCCGGCAACTTCCTTGATGGTTTGTAATTTACTTTGGTTTTGCCGACCGATTTGTTGGCTTCCGCTCACATCGATTAAGAAGAAAACGGTTTGTTCTTTTTCTTCTGTGAATAATTTAACAAAAGTCCCGTGGCCTTTTGCGGTGGTATTCCAATCGATGTGCCGTACATCGTCTCCGTAATGGTATTGGCGTAGGTCACTAAATTCTAAACCAGAGCCTTTGAAGACTGAGGAAAAGTTTCCGTGCATTTGGGTATTTATCGCCTTTCTGATGCGAATTTCCAGCTGCACAATGTGAGAAAGAAATGACCGAATATCCATGATATCTTGCTAAATTAGGTATTTTTTGAGCAATTCGAATGAAAATCGACAAAAGCTTTCTAATTTGTGGTTACCTTTGAGCTATGAAATACGTGTTGTGCGGCTTATTTTTTTTCGTCTTTTCCTGCTCAAATTCGGGCGAGGGAGATCGCTTGGACCAGGAAAAAATGGCGCAAATTTTAGTAGATATCCATGTGGATGAGGCAAAAATTTCTGGGATGGAAATTGTGAGTGCGGATACGAATTTGTTGCTATTCCATGAGTTGGAGAAGTCAACTTTACGAAAACATCAGGTGGATTCGGTGACATTGGTTCATAGTTTCAATGCCTATGTGCGGGAGCCAAAAGAGTTTATTAAATTATATGAGCGTGTGAATGAGATTATGGAGCAAAGGAAAAAGGCCACTGAAACCTCACATCGATGAAATTGCGTATTATTTTAGCCCTATTACTATTTCAACATATGCTCATGGCACAAGTTCCTATGATTCAAGGGCATCGTGGATGTCGCGGCTTGTTTCCTGAAAATTCCTTGCCTGCGTTTGCGCATGCCTTGGAGATCGGGGTTCGGGTGTTAGAAATGGATGTATGTATTTCGGCGGATGGTCAGGTTGTGGTGTCACATGAGCCCGTCATGAATGCCTTGTATACGACGAAGCCGGATGGAAATCCTGTTTTGAAATCAGAAGAAGCGGCATTGAATTTATATCAAATGCCCTATTCGGAGATTATGAAATTCGATGTAGGTATCCGAGGAAATGCATTGTTCCCGGAACAGCAAAAGGTGGCTACATATAAGCCATTATTATCTGAGGTCCTTGCCTTAGGGGAAGCTTTTCGGAAAAAATCGGGTGAGGCGGTGTATTACAATATTGAGATCAAGTCGGATCCGAAGGCTTATGGGTTGACTCAACCACCGACGGTAGATGAATTTTCAAAATTAGTTTGGGCGCAGATTAAGGTGCAAGTAGTGCCGGGTTATGTGATGCTTCAAAGTTTTGATTTTGGGGTGTTGAGATACTGGCATGCGGCGATGGGTCGTGGAGAATTTCCGGAGGTGGCCTTGTCGGCTTTGGTGACGCGGAAGAGTCCGGAGGCGGTGGTGAAGGATTTGGGATTTGTGCCGGCAATTTATAGTTCAAATTTTTCTGATTTAACGAAAGTGGATGTAGAAAAGGCGCATGCTTTGGGCATGCGGGTGATTCCATGGACGGCGAATGAACTGTCACAGATCCATGCATTACAAGCGATGGGGGTGGATGGCGTGATCACGGATTATCCAAATAGGGCTCCCAAACTCCCATAATATGTCCTTATTTAATGAGACCTTGTTGTGGTTAATGAAGCGTAGAATGCCGCGAATTGAGGCGCATTATACGGATCCATTGGCTTTGCAGGAGCAGGGATTTCAGGCTTTGTTGGACGAAGGCCGTTTGACGGAATGGGGTAAAAAATACGGCTATGAGGATATCCGGAATGTGGAGCAGTATCGACGAAATGTGCCGATTTCCACGTATGAGGAATTGTTTCCGTATATTGATCGGATGATGCATGGGGAGCAGCAGGTATTGTGGCCGAGTCAGATTTCATGGTTTTCAAAATCGTCGGGGACGACGAATGCGCGGAGTAAATTTATTCCGGTGTCACAGGAGTCTTTGGATGACTGTCACATTATGGGGGGGAAGGATATGATAACCTTGTTGGTTCATAATAAACCTGAGACGAAGATATTTGAGGGGAAGGGTTTGTCGATTGGGGGTAGTTTGTCGAATAATCCGATGAATTCGAGTTTGTTGATGGGGGATGTGTCGGCGGTGGTGATGAAGAATTTGCCTATTTGGGCGCAGATGATTCGGACGCCGTCCTTGGATGTGGCGTTGATGGAGGATTGGGATCAGAAGATATTGAAGATGGCGGAGGAGACTTCGCGGGAGAATGTGACGAGTATATTGGGGGTTCCGACCTGGACCTTGGTGTTGATTGAGAAGATTTTGGAGATTACGGGCAAGGCTTCTATTTTGGAGGTGTGGCCTAATTTTGAGTTTTTGGTGCATGGGGCGGTGGCATTTGGGCCATATCGGGAGATGTTTAAGAAGCAGATTTTTCCGGGAGGGGGGGTGCAATTTTTGGAGATTTACAATGCATCGGAGGGATTTTTTGGGATACAGGATGATTTAAGTTTGCCGGATGAGATGTTGTTGATGTTAGATTACGGTATTTATTATGAATTTATACCGGTGATGGAAACGGGGGAGGAGGCGGATTCGATTGTTTCCTTGGGCGATGTGCGGATGGGGGATAATTATGCGATGGTGATATCGACGAATGCGGGATTGTGGCGGTATAAGATTGGGGATACGGTGAAATTCACGTCGTTGATGCCATATCGGATTAAGATTACGGGTCGGACGAAGCATTTTATTAATGCGTTTGGGGAGGAGTTGATTATAGAGAATGCGGAGCAGGCGGTGGCGCGGGCGAGTGGGGCGACGGGGGCGGAGATTGTGGATTATACGGCGGCACCGATGTATATGGAGGGTGGGAAGCGGGGATGTCATGAATGGGTGATTGAATTTTCGAAAGCGCCGGAAGATTTTAGTACCTTTGTTCGGATTTTGGATGAGACTTTGCGGGAGTTGAATTCGGATTATGATGCGAAGCGATCGTATGACATGGTGTTAGGTTTGCCTCAGGTTCATGTGGCGCCTAGGGGCACTTTTTATGCATGGATGCGGAGTAGGGGGAAATTAGGGGGACAGCACAAAGTTCCGCGATTGAGTAATAACCGGACGTTTTTGGAAGGGGTAAAAACATTTTTAGAAAAATAATATGGCATTAAAGGAGACAATTGAAAATGGCATTAAGGACGCGATGCGTGCGAAAGATGCTGATCGTTTACGTGCGTTGCGTGCGATTAAATCGATGATTTTATTGGAGGAAACTTCGGGAACGAGTTCGGGGGCTTTGTCGGTGGATGCGGAGATGAAGATTTTGATGAAGGCGGCTAAGCAGCGCAAAGATTCATTGGAGGTGTATGTGGCGCAGAATCGGCCGGATTTGGCGGAGAAGGAGCAGGTGGAGTTGACGATAATCGAGGAGTTTTTGCCAAAGGCCTTAACGGATGCGGAGTTGACTACGCGGATTGCGGAGATTATTGAGCAGGTGGGGGCGACTTCGCCAGCGGATATGGGTAAGGTGATGGGGGTGGCATCGAAGGCATTGGCTGGATTGGCGGATGGAAAATCGATTTCTGCGAAGGTGGGTGAATTATTGAAAAAATAGGTGATTTTGGAACAAAAGGCGATACGGGATTTGAGTTTGGAGCAGTTGAAGCAGGAGATGTTGCTTCATGGGGAGCCTGCGTTTCGGGCGAAACAGGTGTATGAGTGGATTTGGAAGAAGTCGGTTCGGAATTTTGAGGCGATGGCGAATATTCCCAAAACGACGCGTGAGTGGTTGAATGCGGAGTATTCGTTGCGCTGTGTGGAGGTGGCTGAGATGCAGGTGAGTACGGATCGGACGATAAAATCTAGTTTTAGGTTGCATGATGCGCATTTGATTGAGGGGGTTTTGATTCCGACGCGGGAGCGGATGACGGCTTGTGTGTCGTCGCAGGTGGGTTGTTCGTTGACCTGTAGTTTTTGTGCGACGGGTTATATGGATCGGAAGCGGAATTTGGAGGCATTTGAGATTTATGATCAGGTGGTTTTGATTCGGAATCAGGCGCAGGAGAAGTATGGGATACCTTTGACGAATATTGTTTATATGGGGATGGGGGAGCCATTGTTGAATTATGCGAATGTATTGCAATCGATTGAGATGATTACGTCGCCGGATGGGCTGGGGATGGCATCGCGGCGGATTACGGTATCGACGGCGGGGATAGCGAAGATGATACGGAAGTTGGGGGATGATCAGGTGAAGTTTAATTTGGCATTGTCCTTGCATGCGGCGAATGATGAGAAGCGGAATCGGATTATGCCGATCAATGAGACGAATACGTTGGAGGCTTTGACGGGGGCATTGCAGTATTTTTATGAGAAGACGGAGAATGAGATCACGTTGGAATATATTATTTTTAATAAGTTCAATGATGGGTTGGAGGATGCGCGGGAGTTGTGGGAATTTGCCAAAAAGGTGCCTTGTAAGATTAATATTATAGAATACAATCCGATTTCGCAGGCTGATTTTGTGAATGCGGAGGCGGATGCGATCGCGGCGTTTTCAGGGTTTTTGGAGAGTAAGCGGATGGTGGTGAATGTGCGTAGGTCTCGAGGGAAGGATATTGATGCGGCCTGTGGGCAGTTGGCCGGCAAAAAATAATCGTTTATGTCGAATACTTTGTTTCCTATTTTTTTGCGTTTGGATCGGTTGAACACTTTGGTGGTGGGGGGAGGAAATGTGGCTTTGGAGAAGGTTTCGGCCATATTGCGCAATGCGCCGGAGGCGCGGGTAACGATGGTGGCGCCGTTTTATCGGGAGGAATTGTTGGTGTATTTGAATGATTATCCGTTGGTGGAGCGGTTAGAGCGGGCTTTTGAGTTTGAGGATTTGGAGGGCCGGGATGTGGTGATTTGTGCGACGGATGATCGGGAATTGCATGGTCGAATAAAGGTTCGGGCCTCTGAGATGCACCTTTTGTGCAATGTGGCGGATACGCCGGATTTATGTGATTTTTATTTGGGTTCGATTGTCCAAAAGGGGGATTTGAAAATAGCTATTTCGACGAATGGGAAATCGCCCACGTTGGCCAAACGGATTCGTGCATTTTTAGAGGATGTTATTCCGGAGGATATTCAGGCGGGTTTAGACGGGATGGAAGCCGCGCGCAAAACCTTAAAAGGAGATTTTGAGGAAAAAATTCGGGTGCTGAATGAGTTAACTAAGGACTTTATTTTCCGCAGGTAATTTACCTTTGCCAATCCTTGCCGGTTTGGCAAAGGTAAGGAGGAAATCAACTTTAATTCGAGGGTTTAATTAAATTATCAAGATCTTGATAATTAGTATTTCAGGTTGTTAAGTCAGGGAATTTTGGCATTAGTTTTACAGAAAAACTAATCGATATGTCTCATTTATCTCATTACTTAACCCAGTTTCAATCTGGAAATTTTTATCATATTTATAATCGGGGGGTTGATCGAAAATTGATTTTTAAATCAAGGGCAAACTATTTTTATTTTATGGTGTTGTGGGGGCGTTATTTAGAGGGGTATTTGGATGTAGTTTCATATAGTCTTAATGCGAATCATTTTCATTTTTTGGTTCGGGTTCGACATTTTGAAGCGTATCAACTTGTAGGAGAAACGCCCCATTCAATCGTATCGGAACGTATGAAAAGGTTTTTTAGGACTTATGCTTTGGCATTTAATAAAAATCATGGGCGGACAGGGTCCTTATTTGAGGGGCCATTTAAGCGGGTGCATGTGGGAGACAGTAAATATTTATCCTATCTAGTTCAATACATTCATGTGAACCCGGAAAAGAACCAATTGATTCATGATTTCAAAATGTGGGATTGGAGTTCTTATAAATTTATTTTATCACCGCGGCATTCATTGGTTGATAGGGATTTTGTATTGGAATGGTTTGGGGGAATAAAGGAATTTGAATTGTTTCATTCCAAAAAAAATCAGGATGTTGATATTCGTGCTTTTTTATCAGGGGATGAAGATTGAAATATGTTTTTCCACCCTAGCTTTGCCAAACCGGCAAGGATTGGCAAAGCTAAAAAAAAAGACCACAAAACATGTGGCCTTTTTCATTTACGGGTAATTCGAAATATACTTATAGGTACTGATTCGCATTTAATGCATTTAAATCTTCAAAAGCCGATTTTAAACGAGCCACGAAAGTCTCCTCACCTTTGCGTAACCAGACGCGCGGATCATAATATTTTTTGTTAGGCGCATCGTCGCCGCTAGGGTTTCCGATTTGACCTTGAAGATACCCTTCATTTGCTTTGTAGAAATTAAGAATACCTTCCCAGAGCGCCCATTGCAAATCTGTGTCAATATTCATTTTGATCGCACCATATGAGATAGCCTCACGAATTTCTTCCCGAGATGAACCCGATCCACCATGAAATACAAAATTAATCGGCTTCTCAGCTGTTAAACTATATTTCTCACGAATAAAATCTTGTGAGTTTTTCAAAATAACCGGTTGCAACTTCACATTACCCGGCTTATAAACCCCATGCACATTACCAAAGGCCGCCGCAATCGTAAAACGATGCGAAATCGCATTCAATACTTCATATGCGTAAGCCACCTCTTCCGGTTGCGTATATAACTTAGATGAATCCACATCCGAATTATCCACGCCATCTTCTTCACCACCCGTTACACCTAATTCGATTTCCAAAGTCATCCCGATTTTCGACATCCGCGCCAAATACTTCGCACATATGTCTAAATTCTCCTCCAATGGCTCCTCCGACAAATCAATCATGTGCGACGAAAACAAAGGTTGACCCGTCTCCGCATAAAATTTCTCACCGGCATCCAACAAGCCATCTAACCATGGAAGCAATTTCTTTGCACAATGGTCCGTATGTAAAATAACTTGTACGCCATATACTTTTGCCAATTGATGTACGTGATAAGCACCCGAAATCGAACCCGCTATCGCAGCCTCTTGATTTGCATTGGGTAATGACTTACCCGCATAAAATGCACCACCACCATTCGAAAATTGAATAATCACGGGCGAATTCACCGCTTTCGCAGCCTCCAAAACTCCATTGACCGTATCCGTTCCAGTGACATTCACCGCAGGAATAGCAAATTGATTTTTCTTCGCGATCTCAAATAACTCCTGAACCGCATCCCCGTACAACACTCCTTTTTGATTGGTTAAACTTGACATAATGATTTTTTTTCTTGGGAAATAAATAAATAGCCTGATTTTCAGCGGCTAAGGGACAAATCTACTAAGTTTTTGCCAAAAATGGAAGCCCAATTATAAGAAAAGTACAATTTTAATTCACCCTCAAAAAATATTTTCAAAGTCACTCTTGTTTGTCATATATTTTTTCCTACCTTTGCACTCCCGTTCGACAAACGCAGTTTTTCATTCAGAAAGAGGTTGGCAGAACTTCTCGAATTTATTTAAAACATAAAAATGCGGGTCGAAAAGGGTTTAAATGGAGGTAAGTCTCTGTTTTTGTGTCAGAACTGGTATTGATTAATGAATGTTGAATGCCCAGCCCATTAATTAAGTATTAAGCTGCACAAGGTGTTTCCCGCTGTTATCCACAGTGGCATCATCTTGTCGCCTTTAACCAATTCTGCCTTTTTATTGTTTCCGATCTCGTTGAAAAGCGAATTTGAATAGAGTACTTACAACAAGCCACGGTAGCCTTGTAAGCGTTATTTTTTATAAAATAAATTAATTATGTCAGGAATTATCGGTAAAAAAGTCGGAATGACCAGCCTATACATGGAAGATGGAAGATCCATTGCATGTACGCTGATTGAAGCCGGACCTTGTGTGGTTACACAGGTTAAGACTGTAGAGAAAGAAGGCTATAATGCTGTTCAAATTGGCTACGGTGAGAAAAAAGAGAAGCACACGACAAAATCTTTGTTGGGTCATTTCAAAAAAGCAAACACAACTCCCAAGAAAAAATTGGTAGAATTTCGCACGTTTGAGCAGCCGCTAGCTTTAGGGGATGTTTTAACGGTTGAAATGTTGGAGTTAGATACTTATGTAGATGTCGTTGGTACATCGAAAGGTAAAGGTTTCCAAGGGGTAGTTAAGCGTCACGGATTTGCTGGGGTAGGTGGTCAAACACACGGTCAGCATAATCGGGGTCGTCACCCAGGTTCGATTGGAGCTTGTTCATTCCCTTCACGTGTATTTAAAGGTTTGCGTATGGCAGGCCGTACCGGGGGTGATCGTGTGAAGGTTCAAAACTTACAGATTTTGAAGGTATATCCAGAGAAAAACTTGGTGGTTGTATCGGGTTCGGTACCAGGAGCGAAGAACTCATACGTAATCATTGAAAACTAGAAAAAGACATTCTGAAGCATGGAATTAGCAGTATATAACATAGCAGGAAAAGATACCGGAAAGAAAATCACCCTTTCGGATGAGATCTTTGGCATCGTTCCAAACGAGCATGTGGTTTACCTAGACGTGAAGCAATATTTAGCGAATCAACGTCAAGGAACGCACAAGGCCAAAGAGCGCGCTGAGGTATCACGTTCAACACGTAAGATAAAGAAGCAAAAGGGAACAGGTGGAGCCCGTGCAGGTTCAATGAAATCTCCTTTGATGAAAGGTGGTGGTCGTATATTTGGACCTCGTCCACGTGATTATCACTTTAAATTGAACAAGAAAGTGAAGTCTTTGGCTCGCCAGTCGGCTTTAGCAGCGAAGGCGCAATCAGGAGATATCGCGATTTTGGATACAGTAGCATTTGATACACCAAAAACGAAAGCGTTTTTAGGTATGTTGAAGGCCTTATCTTTAGACAATACCAAAACCTTATTGATCACACCCGATGTGGACAAGAATGTGGTGTTGTCAGGACGTAACATTCCTAAGGCGAAAGTTTCTACAGCAGGTGATGTGAACACATATGATTTGGTTAATGCAAGTAAATTATTGATTACGACTGCAGCGATCGAAAAAATAGAGTCTTCCTTTAGTAAATAATTTCTAGATTTAATCTGGTATAAACGAAATAGAAAATGGGCATTATTAAACGTCCGGCCTTGACTGAAAAGTCGCAAGCCATGCAAGAAAAAGGCAAGTATGTGTTCGTAGTGGAATTGACTGCAAACAAGATTGAAATTGCCAAGGAAGTGAAAAAGATGTACGGAGTGGATGTACAAGATGTACAAACCATGCGTCAAATTGGAAAGAAAAAATCCAAAAGTACACGTACTCGGGTTACCTCGGGACGCACATCGACGATCAAGAAAGCGATCGTTACCGTAGCAGCAGGAGAAGTAATTGACTTCTACCAAGGAATTTAATAACATGAATTAAGGGGGTTCATCCCGATAAATTGAACTTTTAAATGGCATCAATTAGAAAATTAAAACCAACAACTCCAGGACAGCGTCAGCGCATTGCGCCAACGTTCGAGGAGATCACGACCGACAAACCTTATAAGCCCTTATTGGAGCCTATTAAGCGTACAGGTGGTCGTAATGCAGACGGACGTCGTTCGATGCGTTATATCGGTGGAGGGCATAAGCGCCGTTACCGTGTTATAGATTTTATTCGTGCGAAGCATGATGTACCTGCAACGGTATTGACTGTGGAGTATGATCCAAATCGTACCTCTCGTATTGCTCTTATCGAGTATGCAGATGGTGTAAAAACATACATCTTAGCTCCTACGGGAATTCAGGTGGGTCAAACAGTTATTTCAGGAGAGAAGGTAGCACCGGAAGTTGGAAATACACTGCCATTGGCAAATATCCCTTTGGGTACAGTCGTTCACGCGATTGAGTTACAACCAGGAAGAGGAGCTGAAATGGCTCGTTCGGCTGGAACATACGCTCAGTTATTAGCACGTGATGGCAAATATGCGACATTAAAATTGCCTTCAGGTGAGATGCGTATGGTATTGGCTCGTTGTTCTGCAACAATCGGAACGGTATCAAACTCAGATCACATGAACGTGAATTTGGGTAAAGCGGGACGTCACCGTTGGTTAGGTCGTCGTCCGCGTGTTCGTGGTGTTGTAATGAACCCAGTTGATCACCCAATGGGTGGTGGAGAGGGTCGTTCATCCGGAGGTCACCCACGTTCTCGTACTGGTTTATTGGCTAAGGGTAAGAAAACTCGTAATCCAAAAAAACACACTAATCGTCTTATCATCAGTAGAAGAAAAAAATAGTAGATGGCACGTTCACTAAAAAAAGGTCCTTACATTGATTACCGCCTTGATAAC
>CAIVPF010000045.1 GCA_903907745.1 uncultured Cytophagaceae bacterium
CCCATACATGTGAAAACTTTCCAAACGAAACATCTCCTGAATCCGAAACCAAGAAATAATCTCAGCCTTAATAAACACCACCCCAAACAAAATCCCCACCAAACTATATTTGAAATTATAATACCAAGGATGAACCAAATTCGATTCATTCAGACACATACTATCCAAAGACCTTACCTCGTAATCAGTCTCTTCCACTTGTTTTGTTGCTTGCTTTTCCATCTGATTAAAGGGCTAAAATATACGGTAAAATGAAATTGGCCATGATAAATCCACCCACCATGAATGCGATGGTCGCGACTAAGGAAGGCCATTGCAAATTAGACAAGCCCATAATCGCATGTCCCGAGGTACATCCGCCCGCATAGCGCGTCCCGAATCCGACTAAAAATCCACCCACCCCCATCAAAATAAATCCGCGCAAGGTGAGCAATTGGGCCCATGAAAATAAATCCGCCGGTACCAATCCCGAAAAATCCGTAACTCCATAGGACGCTAAATCCTTTGCTAAATCCGGATGAACAATCACGGGATCTGTCGCGCCTAAAAAGAGGGTGGACAAAATCCCGCCGACGATAATGCCTCCCACGAAAAACAAATTCCACGATTCCTTTTTCCAGTCGTAATTAAAAAACGAAATATTACTCGGAAAACAAGCCGCGCAGATGTGCCGCAAATTCGATGAAATACCAAAATGTTTATTGCCTAAAATCAATAAGGCTGGCACAATTAATCCGATAATAATTCCGGCCATGTACCAAGGCCAAGGTTCGCGTAAGGTTTCTATCATAGTGATTCTCAATGATTATTGACCGACAAATGTATTTATTTTATCTTAAATTCTAGTTTTTAACCTGTTTGGGTCGCAAGATTCCAGCCAACACATAGCCCATTACCGCAAAATAAATTACGCTATTCAATGGCCTACTTGTAATCGGGCAGGTTCCTGTTGCACAACCTATTTCGCGCCAATAAAAATAACCCCCAATCGCGCCTACTACTGCCCCCAAAAGGGCCCAAGCATTACTTCGAATGAACCTCTTCAAACTCCACATCTTCTATTCCATCAGTTATTTTTTTAGTCGCAGGAATTCCACATCCTTGCGCGCCACAACCCATATTAAATATAGCCATCCCTACCAAAACCAAGCCCATCACGGCAATTAAAGTATCAGAAGTCCGATACGCCTCCACGAAGGCATAAACGCCTACAAACATGCGCGCAATTCGCATAAAACCCCAGGGTTGAGTGATTTGTGTCCACATATTAGTCTTGATAAATAAGCATGTCATGTAATCCTCCACCATTATACACATCTGAAAGTCCGGCTTGCTTTAATAAATGCATCGCCATCCCAGAACGATTTCCGCTCTTACAATACACCACTACCGAACCACTCATCGCCTTAAATTCATCTAATCGTAACGGAATAATGCCCAATGGGATATTAATCGCTCCATCAAAATGACCCCCCGCAAATTCCGAGGTTTCCCGTACATCCACAACTGTCGTGGATGGCTTTGAAATAATTTCTTCAATATTCATATTACAATAAAGTTGAAGGACATACATAGTCCGTTAATTGATATTTCCCCGATTCCTTCATCGACTTAAATCCTCCCGCCACGTCTACCAAATTCTCAAAACCCCGCGCGCGCAAGGTCGAAATAAAGACCATCGACCGGTATCCCCCAGCACAATGCACAAAATAGGTTTTGTCCTTTTTCACCTGCAACATGCTTTCATTAATAAAATCTAGAGGCGCATTTTCAGCCCCCTCCACATGTTCACTCTCAAATTCCGAATTTTTCCGCACATCCAATAATTCCCCTTCCCCAGCCGAAATTCGTTGAAACGCCTCATCCGCCGAAATCGAATCTACCCGATCCACTTCTTTACCAGCAGCTTCCCAAGTCGCAAATCCCCCCTTCAAATAGCCAATCGCAAAATCATAGCCCACCCGCGCTAAACGCGTGATCACCTCTTCCTCACGTCCCTCATCGGTGACCAATAAAATTTCTTGTTTGATGTCAGGAATCATCGCCCCAATCCAAGGCGCAAAAGTACCATCAATCCCTATATTGATTGAATTTGGCACAAATCCCTTCGCAAAAATCTGCGCATCACGGGTATCCAAAATCAAGGCTCCCGTTTCATTGGCCGCTGTCTCAAAAGCCGCCGCCGACAAAGCATGTTGGCCACGTGCCAACACTTTATCGATCGAATCATAACCCTGAATATTCATCAGCACATTCAATGGAAAATACGCCGGCGGCGCCACTAAACCGGTCAAAACTTCCTTGATAAACGCCCCCCGACTCAAAGCCGGATTTAAGGCATAATTCGTTTTCTTCTGATTTCCCAAGGTGTCCGTCGTTTCCTTGCTCATGTTTTTGCCACAAGCAGAACCCGCGCCATGGGCCGGATAAACGATGATGTCATCGGCCAAAGGCATGATTTTATTGCGCAAAGAATCAAATAAAAATCCGGCCAACATATCCTCGGTCAATTCCGCTTTTACTTTTTGAGCTAAATCCGGCCGACCCACATCCCCAATAAACAAAGTGTCACCCGAAAATAAACTCGTTGCTTTTCCCGTCTCATCGATCAACAAAAAACAAGTCGATTCCATCGTATGCCCAGGGGTGTGAATCACCCGGATTTTGGCATTTCCTAAGGCAAATTCTTGGCCATCGGCTGCCGTAATGCAGTCGAAACCACAGGAAGCCGTAGGACCATAGACGATGGGTGCACCGGTTTTAGCCGACAAATCCAAGTGTCCCGAAACAAAATCCGCATGAAAATGCGTTTCGAAAACGTATTTAATCTTCGCCCCATTGCGTTGCGCCTTTAAAATATAAGGCTCCACTTCCCGCAAAGGATCGATGATCGCCGCTTCGCCATTATTTTCAATGTAATACGCACCTTGTGCCAAACATCCTGTGTAAATCTGTTCTACTTTCATATCGTGTTGTTATTTCATCGGAAAAACTACTTGCTGTATCAAAATATAAATACCCATCACCAGCACAAACCAACCAAATCCCACTTTTAATTTATTGCCATCTAATTTTTTACTCAAAGCGTCTCCCACAAAAATCCCCACAATTGACAAAGCCGTCACCGTCCCCAATAATCGCCAATCCATCACTTGGTGACCCAAATCTCCCGTAAATCCGATCAAGGATTTGGCCGCAATAATGACCAAAGAAGTGCCAATCGCCTTTTTCATGGACAATTTCGACAACATCACCAAGGCCGGAATAATCAAAAATCCCCCTCCCGCACCCACTAGACCCGTCAGAACACCCACCAAAGTGCCTTCTAACAAGATCATCGGATAATTAAATACTTGGACTACCTCTACTTCCGTTCCTGTGGGATCTACTGCTTCGTTTTTCCCTCGAATCATCGAATAGGAGGCTAGAACCATTAAAAGACCAAAAAGGACCATCATCAAAACCGATTTAGTCACCCCAAAATCCCCCAATGAAAAAAGCTCCACAGGAATCTGCGGAACAATAAATTTGCGCGTCGCATACACAGAGATAATGGACGGAATTCCAAAAATAATGGCTGTCTTTAGGTGGATGAGACCTTGTCGGTATTTCGGAATCGCCCCGACCAACGAACTCGCCCCCACCACAAACAACGAATAGGCCGTCGCCAGCACTGGATTCACGCCGAACAAATAGACCAAGACCGGAACGGTCAAAATGGATCCACCCCCACCAATCAAGCCTAAGGAAATACCAATAAACAAAGAAGCCAAATAGCCGAATACTTCCATGGGCAATGTTTGAATTATGAAGTGCAAATTTCGGCTAATATGCACATCTATTTCGTGATTTTTATCACAAGCCCGTATTTTTTATCAGAACAACTTGTTCAGCCCCTTTCACTGATAATCATCAGCCCTACGCAAGCACCTTCCTCACCAAATCTTTTAAAAATTCCACGACATAACCGGCTTTATCCTCCGTAGCCGCATCCGTTAATCGGGGCAAATGCATAGTAAAAAAAAGCTGCGAATGCGCCGTCTCGACCAGCGTACTACTAAAAGAATGCGGAAAGGCATAGCTCGGATTTTGGGCAGAAATCAACTCCGAAATGCGCGCACAAAGATCTTTATAGGGCTTAAACACTTCATTGGAATTGATTTCCTTGACATCCTTCACTAAATACGCTTTACTACTTTCAGAAATGACGATATGGTGTAAATACATTTTGTTGTAGTCCGACTGCCCCGCACTTTCCGGCAAAGCATCCGTTAATAATGCTACCAAACGATCCAATTTGGCCTTAGGATCCGAAATCGGTTGCAACTGAAATACCACCAAATACTCCATATACGACCAATACCAATTCAATATATACAACAATAACCGATGCTTATTCTCAAAATAACGGTAAATCGTCGCCTCCGTGGTATTCATTAGCACAGCCAATTTCTTAAACGTAAATGCCTCAAAACCCAGCTGATAAATCAAATCAATCGCGCTCTTCACCATCTGTTTCCCTAATTCCGTCCCCTCCGGATCCCGAACATAAATCTTTTCATTCACCCGAAAACTTAAGGAATAATCCATTTTGCGCTTTTTTTAATCACAAAAATAATAATATAAATACTATCTCAAAAGATATTTTTAATATTATTTATAATAGCATTACTATTATTTGAAAAAGTATATCTAATTTTGTTTTCGCATTAACAAGCCACATATGACAACCAAAAGTCCCATCGAACGCATCCGCCTTTTAGTCGCAGGCCATAAAGAGGAAGTGGTTTCTATTTATTTGTTTTCCATCTTAAGCGGATTGGTGAATTTAAGCTTGCCGCTCGGCGTACAAACCATCATCGGTTTAGTCATGGGGGCCACGATGGTCACGTCCATTTATGTCTTGATTTTTTTTGTGGTATTAGGCGTTTTCTTGGTGGGCTTGTTTCAAGTAAACCAAATGAAAATGATTGAATCGATTCAGCAACGCATATTCGCCACCTATGCTTTCGATTTTGCTGAAAAACTTCCAAAATTAGATCTGAGGTACATCGACCGCTATTTCATGCCCGAAAAAGTAACGCGTTTTTTCGATGTTGTCAGCATTCAAAAGGGCTTTGCTAAATTACTTTTAGACATCCCCATCGCCAGTGTCCAGATTTTATTGGGCATCGTTTTGCTTTCCCTCTATCATCCCCTATTTATCCTAATGGGTCTTTTATTGCTTTTAGGCTTGGGTTTTGTATTAGTCTATACGAGCAAAAGGGGGATCGAAACGAGCATCGAAGAATCAAACTATAAATATGCCGTCGCTGGATTTTTTAGCGAAATCGCTCGAACCTTAAAATCCTTTAAATTCATGCAGGGCTCCACCTTGCACACGGATAAAACGGATCAAAGTGTGACGGGCTACCTTCGTGCACGGACCCAACATTTTCAAGTTTTACTCTTTCAATACAAAACACTCATCATTTTTAAGGTCAGTTTGACAATCCTAATGCTGACTTTAGGGACCTATTTATTGATTAACCAAGTCCTGAACATCGGCGAATTCATCGCCGCCGAAATCGTGATTTTAATGGTGATATCGGCCGTAGAAAAACTAATCGTCAGCCTTGATAGCGCCTATGATGTCATGACGGGTTTAGAAAAATTAGCCACTGTAACGGAATGCCTCGAAGAGCGGCAAGGGCCCATGGAATTGGAGGCCGCGACTGGCATCGAGATTTTAATGCATGATTTTAGCTACGCATTTATCCCCAATAAACCCGTATTGGATACCATCAATCTTCACATCAAGCCCGGAGAAAAAATCAGTATTTTAGGCCCCGAAGGCTCCGGAAAATCGCTATTCCTGCGTATGATTACCGGGAATTATCCGGATTTTGAAGGCCATTTATTGATCAATAAAATACCCATCCAGAATTATGAATTAAAAAGCTTGCGTCGTAAAACCGGAGTTCTATTGCACGGTCAAGAGATTTTTGGCGGAACGGTTTGGGAAAATATCAGCTTAGGTCAAGCCGAAATAAACCCTTCCATGATCATGAGCCTAGCCTCAAAGCTAGGTTTTCAGGATTTTATATCCCATTTCCCACAAGGTTTTGAAAGCCCGCTGGAGCCCATCGGGAAAAAGACCCCGCAAACGCTCGTGAAAAAAATTCTCCTGCTCCGTGCACTTTGTGGAGAAAAAAATCTACTCCTTCTTGAAGAACCTTGGCTAGGAATGCCAGAGGAAATCGCCCAGAAAATTCGGACCTATTTGCTCGAATTGTCCACGAATACAACGGTCATCGTCGTGACGGCCCATCCGGAATTTAATGCGAAATCGAACCAACAAATAAGCTTTCAACATGGAAAAATATAAATCCTTCGCACATATTTATCGGCAAGGAAAAAGTACCGAAATCAAGCCTTGGTTGATCGGCTTTTTGCTCCTTCTCGCCGCCATCCTTTTCCTGCCTTGGACCCAAAACATCCGATCTAAAGGAAGCATCACCAGCCTTTTTCAAGAACAAAGGCCCCAAAAAATCTATAGCCCCATCGCCGGAAAAATCAGCAAATGGTGGGTCAAAGAAGGAGATTTTGTCAAAAAAGGAGATACCCTCGCGAAAATAACCGAGATTAAAGAGGACTATTTGGACCCGAATTTAGTGCCTAGAACCCAAGAACAATTAAATGCGAAAAAAAGCTACCTAGAATTTTATGCGCAAAAAGTTCAGGCCAACCAAGCCCAAATCACGAATTTAAAATCTTCCAAAACCATTAAGCTCGAACAATTAAAAAATAAAATCGCACAAATCAATCAGAAATTA
Organism: uncultured Cytophagaceae bacterium; assembly: GCA_903907745.1. Lineage (GTDB taxonomy): Bacteria > Bacteroidota > Bacteroidia > Cytophagales > Spirosomataceae > Aquirufa. The sequence goes on from CAIVPF010000045.1 coordinate 6,816, forward strand.
GTCGGCGAAAAAGCCGAACTCGAAGCGGCTAGCAACGAAGCCCTCTTAATCAAGGACCAATTCGAGCGGAACCGAAAAATGTTCCAAGAAGGCCTGATTTCGCAAACGCAATTTCAACAACGAAATGCCGCCGCCCAAAACGCTTTGGCCAAAAAGACCATCGCTGAAAATAAGGTCAATCAAAGCCTCCAAGATTTACGCAACGCAAATATGGAACAAGGGGCCATCGAGCAGGATTATAATGAAAAAATCAACAAGGCCGAAAGCGATCGGCTTCAAAGCCTCAGCCAAATCGAAAGTGGGAAAGGAGACGTGGCTAAATTGGAAAACCAAGTCACTAATTACACCATCCGAAATGGCATGTATTACATCATGGCCTCGCAAGACGGGCAGATTATTCGTGCACAAAAATCCGGTATCGGGGAAATTATAAAGGATGGCGAAGAATTATTGACCGTCGTCCCAACTGGAAATAAATACGCGGTAGAGATGTTTGTCCGCCCCGTGGATTTGCCATTGCTTTCCCCAGGTCAATCGGTTCGTTTTATTTTTGATGGATTTCCAGCCATCATTTTTGCAGGTGGTTGGCCTGACCAAAGCTTTGGTACCTTCGCTGGAAAAATTTTAGCAGTCGAAAATACCATTAACGACAATGGCCTGTTTCGGGTCATCGTCGTGGAAGATCCCGCATCCAAAAAATGGCCCCCGCAAATTAAAATGGGTGCCGGCGCACAAGGAATTGCCCTTCTAAACGACGTACCCTTATGGTATGAACTTTGGCGAAATATCAATGGCTTCCCGGCCGATTTTTACCAAGTGAATAAAGTCAAAAAAAATGAAAAATAAGGTGTTTTTGTTCCTTTTACTCGCGCAGTTTAGTTTCGGGCAATCGAAAATCCTACACCCGGAATCCTATTTGCAAATCGTTCGCACCTACCACCCCATCGCGAAGCAAGCGGGCATTGCCATCCAAAAATCAGAGGCGCAAATCCTTCAAGCGCGGGGAGCCTTTGACCCGATTTTAAGTCATTATAGTGGGCAAAAAACACTCGATGGGAAAAATTATTATATCACACAAAATCCAGAACTCAGCATTCCTACTTGGTACGGCATCGAACTCAGTGCTGGGAGCCAAAACATCCTGGGTAATCGAACCGATCCAAGCCAAACGCTCGGCCAAACCCAATACTACGGCCTGAAAGTTCCCTTAGGCAAAAACCTGATTATCGATAAGCGACGGGCAGCGCTTCAGCAAGCCAAACTCATGAATAAAATGGCCTATGAAAACCAGCGAAGCATGCTCAACGAGCTGCTCATGGACGCCATGGACGCCTATTGGTCCTGGGTAAAAAGCTACCGAGTCCTGCAAATCGTTCAGAAAAATAGAGACATCGCCACCCGGCGCGTCGATTTCGTCAAGCGGATGGTGGAACTCGGCGAACGCCCCGCCGTGGATACCTTGGAAGCGCTGACGCAGCAACAATCCTTCGAAAATGCCTATCAAGCAAAAAGCCTTGAGTTTGATAATGCCGGCCTTGACCTTTCCGTGTATTTATGGCAAGCAAATAATACCCCTGTCATGTTGGCCAAAGACGTCCTTCCCGGAGAACTCGATCAGGCCTTTGGTTTAATGGCGCAATTTGACCTGCAATTACCCTCGCTCCTCGAAAAGGCAAACAGCAATCATCCCGAATTAAATGCCTATCAATTTAAAATAGACGCGCTCAACGTGGAGAAAAAATTGAAATTTCAAGGCCTTTTACCCAAGCTCGACCTGAGTTACCAACGCTTAAATCAAGACGGGTCCTCGAAAAACTCAGGGTCCTGGCTCGACAATAATTTCTATTATGGACTAAGCTTCGAAATGCCCCTTCGACTGTCTCAAGGGCGGGCGGAATACCAACAAGCCAAATTAAAAGTGCAAGAGGAAAGCCTGAATCAATCCCAAAAAAAGCAACAAATCGAAGTAAAAATAGGCCGCTATTTCAACCAATTTGAAAGCCTCCGCAAACAAATCGAAGTGCAAGAAAAAGCCAGCGCAAATTACAACGCCTTGGTCAAAGCAGAAGAAAGCCGCTTCGCCCAAGGCGAGTCATCCCTATTTTTAATCAATAGCCGGGAAAGCAAAGCCATGGAGGCGGCCGAAAAACTGACCGACCTCAAAGCCTATTTATTCAAAACCATTTACGCACTGCAAGCCAGCGCAGGGGTTTTGATGTAATTATCCTTTGATCAATTTCATGTTCAATGGATCCCAATGAATGATCTTCTTTTGTAAATAACTTTCATTACAAGATAAAGCCGGCGCTGCCGCTCTAAATCCAAAGGTCGCATCTTCCACAACCGGTTTTTGATTCCGAATCGCATCAAAGAAATTCGTGAAGTGATCCACGTGTTCACTATATCCTTCCGGTGCACGGAAAACAATGTCTTCCTTCAAGCGCCGCTTCTTCTGCGAATCCGACCATTTGGCATTGTACTCGGCCGTCATTTCATCCTGCATTTTTTTAGAGAACGTAAACACCGAATCATAGCCCCCAAAACCTGGCGCTTCTGGCAATAAACTATGCTTCACCGTAATCGTATTTCCCTTCACATCCATGACCCCTTCGGAACCTACAAAACGCGTCACTTCCTGGCCACCCGATCCACTAATGAAATTCACCTGAAGCGTCAACTGGAACGCAGGATGCTCCGGCGTATCCCCATATTGCATCACGCCCGACATCACATCGGGTAAGTTCCGGCCGTCGTTCCAATGACTAAATTGACCCGTCGAGAAAATCGTCTTCGGCCCGTTTGAATTCGTCACAAAATGTGTACCGCTCAACAAGTGTATGAATAAATCACCCGCTACGCCCGTTCCCACTTCCTTAAATGCACGCCACCAAAAGAATTTCTTCGAATCATATTCCATTTTCCCCGTCGCCTCGATGAAGCGTCCCCAATCGGTCGAGATCGCATCGGCATCCTTTGGTATCGTATATTCCCAAGCCCCGATGGAGCTTTGGCGATCATATACTGCATTCACCATATTTAATTTTCCGATTTCCCCGGCAGCTAATAATTCCTTCGCTTTGGCCAAACCGATGCTGGAAACTCGTTGGGAACCTACCATCAAGATTTTACCTGATTTTTTTTGCGCTTGAATAACGCGATGCCCTTCGTCGATTTTATAGACCATTGGCTTTTCACAATACACGTGTTTGCCTTTCGCCAAAGCGTCCAAGGTGATACGCGCATGCCACACATCATGCGTCGCGATAATCACGGCATCGATGTCCGCACGGTCCAATAATTCTTGGTAATTCCGCGTCGTGTATAGGTCTTTGCCATACATTTCCTTCGCGTTTTCGATCCGACCGGTATATAAATCACAAATTCCAGCTAATTCTACGCCTGGGACTTTTAAAGCTGAGGCAAGGTCAAAATGCCCTTGAACGCCAAAACCAATCACGCCCAATCGGATTTTTTCGCCGGCGGAGATGGGTTTAGAATAGGTAAGAATTCGCTCTTCGGCTTTTTGTTGGGCCGCTAAAGAAGCAAAAGGAGAAGAAGCTGCCACGAGGCTGGTTGCGCCGATGTGCTGTAAAAACCGTCTTCTGGAGGATGCACTTTGATTTTTCATAGGGTATTTAATTATAAGTCTTCTAATTCATAGCGAACATACGCAAATTTTTTGCCATCTGGACTCCATGATGGCACATTTATGGTTCCTTGGCCGCCATAAAATGGCTCGGTCAAGTTTTTAAGTTTTTTACTTTTAAGGTCTAATAAACGCAATTGCACTTGATGACCAAATGGATGAGATTGTTTTTGATCTTCCAAATAGCTGATGATGGTCGCTTGTTTGTTGTTCGGCGCGATATGTGCAAACCAATTCGACATTGTGTCAAAGGTCATTTGTTCTGGATCAGATCCATCGGCTTTTATTCGCCAAATTTGCATCGTCCCAGAACGATACGAATTTATATAAATGTATTTCCCATCCGGAGAATATTCGGGCCCATCATCCAGTCCTTCGGTACTCGTCATGCGAATTTCTTCGCCCCCATTGGAATCCATTTGGTACACATCAAAATTCCCATTTCGCGAAGCGCAATAGACGATTTTCCGATTATCCGGAGACACCCCATGCCAGTAGGAAGGGCTCAATGGTGTCAATAAAACGGGCTTCCCTCCCTCAGCTCCGACCCGATAAATGTAAGAACCCGAAGGTTTGATTTCCGGATTTCCGCTGGATATATAAAGGGTAGATCCATCGAAGCTATACCCGTGGTCGTTATTCGCCTTCTGAACAAAATCAGTATTCAGCGGTCCTAAAAGATCCCCCGTCGGACTGATTTTTTCGAGTTTACCACTCGCATTAATCAATAAAAATTTGCCATCACGCGACCAATTCGGTGCTTCAAAATGCCTTTTTTCTTTTAAAATTAGGCTAGATTTTCCGGAAGATAATTCATAGATGTACAATAAACTCACCACCTTTTTTCCGGCAGGAATCTGTGCAAATACATTCGTGGCGAGA
>CAIVPF010000046.1 GCA_903907745.1 uncultured Cytophagaceae bacterium
CAATCATTTAATGGAATTAGTATTATTTTGGGCCCAGTGATTGGTGGATTTTTTATCTTTTCGGATAAAGAATATACGAGGGAAATGTTGAATGCCTTACCAGCGGCAGAAGCCGAAGCTATTCGAATCTCGCAAGCTGGCTCAGTTCAAATGCCTTATATTATTATTGGAGCCGTTGTCGCATTTGTGGCTGTCTTATTTGCCATAACAAAAATGCCGGAAGTCACTGTGAAAACGAAAGAAATAGTTGATTCTTCCAAAGTCAGCATTGCTGGATTATTAAAAAACAAACACTTAACGCTGGGGATCCTTGCTCAATTTTGTAATGTAGGTGCGCAGGTTTCTCTGTGGGGGAATTTCGTAGATTTAAAGATTGATCTGGCTAAGGAATCGAATTTGTGGATAGTCCAACAAATTTATCAAACCACATCCGACATGTCAGCCACTCAAATCGCCAGTTTTCATGCTTCTTTTGCCTTTGTTCTTTTCATGTTTGGACGATTCATCGGGACCTATTTTATGGGAAAACATGCATCTAACAAGGTTTTGGGTTTTTATTCTGTGGGTGCTGTCGCTTCGCTAGTACTGGCCATATTTGGCGGTGGAGAATTAGCTTTGGTTGCCTTAATGATGGTCTATTTTTTCCAATCCATTATGTTCCCAACTATTTTCGCATTAGCCTGTAAAGATTTAGGCGAAGGGAGTAAATTAGCTTCGTCTTTAATTATTATGTCTATCGTGGGTGGAGCATTAATTCCGCCAATTGCCGCTGCATTATTTAAAGTTAGTACATCGGCTGCCTTATGTATTCCTCTACTTTGTTTTGTATTTATTGTTTTTTATTCCTTTAAAGGATATGAAATATCAACAAAAAGAGTAAATTAATGGGTCAAAAGCGCTTTATATTATTTTGTGATTTACAAGAGAATGAAGAAATGATTCAGGAATATGAAAAGTTTCATGAGCAAATACCTGCAGCCATCGAATCTAGTATTCGAGACTCCGGTATTGTAACTATGGAAATTTTCAGAGCCGGGAATCGGATGGTGATGGAAATAATTGCCAAAGAAGATTTTAGTTTCGACCTAAAGGCACAAATGGATCTAACTAATCCTGCTGTTATTCAATGGGAAGCATTAATGTCTACATTTCAAAAAACAATTCCAAGTGCCAAGGAAAATGAAAAATGGGTTTTAGGCACACAAATTTTCAAATTATAATAAATGATTACCTCCAGAAAAACATTTTTACAAATTAACCAAACCGATAACTTATTAGTCGCGCTACAGGATTTAAAGGCAGGTACTGTCATCGAACATGAGGGGAATACCATTATCTTACAAGAAGATATAGCAGCCAAACATAAATTTACTACCGAGGCTATCCCAAAAGGAGGGAAAGCGTTTATGTATGGGGTTTTAGTTGGTTTAGCCACGCAAGACATTGCCAAAGGCGGCCTCATTCATACTTTTAATTTACATCATGCTTCTCAAAACTTTGAGGGAAAAATGAAGGATTATCCTTGGACTGCGCCTAATGTAAGTAAATGGAATCAAAAATCATTTATGGGCTACCACCGACCAGACGGTCAGGTAGGCACGCAAAACTATTGGTTAGTGATTCCTTTGGTTTTTTGTGAAAACCGCAATATTGAATTATTGAAAAATGCTTTTATCAAAGGTCTTGGTTTCCAAAAAAATGATCCCTTTACAGAGCAGGTAATCAAACTGAAATCTCAATTAGAAGCAGGTCAAAAACCAAGTATAGATCCATTTTTAAAAGAACATAATACGATATTAGTTAATAAGAGCACATTGTTCCCCAATGTGGATGGTATCAAATTTTTAACACATGAAAGCGGTTGTGGTGAAAATAAAGATGATTCCTTGAATTTGGTTTCCTTATTAACGGGCTATTGCGTGAACCCGAACGTGGGTGGGATTACGGTATTAAGTTTAGGGTGCCAACATTCCCAAATCGATGTATTTAAACAATACTTAAAAGAAAAAGATCCCAATTTTTCAAAACCATTATACATTTTCGAACAACAAGACGATGAAGGCAGTGGGGTAGAAAAAATGTTAGGTGATGTGATTTTAAAGACATTTGAAGGGGTTGTTGAAATCAATAAAATCGAACGTAAACCCGCTCCCTTATCAAAACTACGCTTGGGGGTGAAATGCGGAGGATCAGATGGCTTTTCCGGTATTTCAGCCAATCCAGCCATAGGCCATACCGCTGATTTATTGGTAGCACTTGGTGGAACCGTGATGATTGCCGAATTTCCGGAATTATGTGGCGTAGAACAAGAACTGCAAAATAGATCTGTGAGCAATGAAGTAGCCGATAATTTTGGGAAATTAATGAAGGAATATGCGCGTCGGGCAGAAGCCGTAGGTGCCGGCTTTGATATGAATCCGTCACCCGGAAATATTAAAGATGGATTAATTACAGATGCCATCAAATCTGCAGGAGCAGCTAAAAAAGCAGGATCTTCACCGATCGTCGATGCCGTAGGTTATGGCCAATATGTGACCAAAGAAGGATTAAATCTAGTTTGCACACCAGGAAATGATGTCTTAGCTACCACCGGAATGGCTGGATCGGGTGCAACCATCCAGTTATTTACGACTGGACTTGGAACGCCCACCGGTAATCCAATCAGCCCTATGGTAAAACTTTCTACAAACACACGTTTGGCTGAAAAATTACCGGAAATCATTGATATCAATTGCGGTCCCATTATTTCAGGTGAAAAAACAGTAGAAGAAATGGGTGAAGAGATCTTAGATTATGTAGTTGAATTAGCATCTGGTCACATATCCACCAAAGCTATGGATTTAGGTCAGGATGATTTTATGTTTTGGAGAAGGGGAGTATCATTATAAGAATAACAAATAGATATGATTTTTTCATTAAAAGGAAGAAGAGTTGTAATTACGGGTGGCGGCTCAGGAATAGGAAGAGCCATCAGTCACCTATTTGCGGAGCAGGGAGCAGAGGTACACATATTTGATCTAGATAATCCTATTAGTCGAGAAACAAATTCCTCGGTTCAAGCTATTTCGCCTCAGTCAAACTTGCATTTCGTTGACATTACGCAACCTAATAGCATTGAAAAGGTTGTACAATCGATTGGTACCATCGATATCCTAATCAATAATGCCGGTATCGCACAAATAGGCACACTAGAAACTACGTCGGAAGAAGATTTTCAACGCATTTTTGATGTCAACGTAAAAGGCGCTTTTCATTGCATGAAGGCCATCATTCCAGGAATGGTCGAACAAAAACATGGTGTTATCCTGAATATGGCCTCCGTAGCCTCTCTCGTAGGAATTCCTGATCGATTCGGATATTCCATGTCTAAAGGAGCCATTCGTACCATGACACAATCGGTTGCGAAAGATTATTTAACAAAGGGGATACGATGCAATTGTATTTCACCTGCTCGGGTACATACGCCATTTGTGGATGGATTTATTGCCAAAAATTATCCGGACAATCAAGCTGAAATGTTTGAAAAACTTTCTGCTACCCAACCAATAGGCCGTATGGCTAAACCCATAGAAATTGCCCATTTAGCCCTTTATTTATGTTCGGATGAAGCTTCATTTGTGACTGGATGCGATTATCCGATCGATGGAGGATTTGTATATTTAAACAACTAAACCTATGAAAAACTACCTATTTACCTCATTACTAATTTTATCTAGTACCTTTTTAAGCTTCAAAGCAGATAATCCAAAACGAATCGTATTTTTTGGTGATTCGATTACCCAAGCCGGAATTGGTAAATCGGGTTACATTACCAAAATGACTGAAATGCTCGCCGCTAAAGGCCTTTCTACTCAATATGAACTGATCGGTGCAGGTATCGGAGGCAATAAAATATATGATTTGTACCTACGTCATGAAGAAGATGTAATCGCGAAGAAACCCAATATCGTTATTATTTATATCGGCATAAACGATGTGTGGCATAAAACTTCTTCTCGCACGGGAACCGATGCCGACAAATTCGAAAGATTCTATAATGCTTTAATTAAACGTATTCAAAAAGCTGGTAGTCAGGTGGTTATTTGTACGCCAACGGTCATTGGTGAGAAGTATGATGCCACAAATGAAAATGATGGAGACCTGAATTTTTTCTCAGGCATGATTCGTAAAATCGCTGCAGATAATGCGTGTCCCTTGATCGATTTACGCAAAGAATTTTTGGCTTATGAAACCAAATACAATATCGAAAATAAAGCATCCGGGATTTTGACTACGGATCGGGTTCATTTAAATGAAGTAGGCAATCAGTTTTTAGCTGATACGATGTGGAATGTCATTAAAGATTTAAAATAACATCATGAAATTAGTACGAATAGGCACACTCAATCAAGAAAAACCTGCCGTTTTAAAAAATGGTCAGTATGTAGATGTATCCGGATATTTCCAGGATTTTAATGAGAATTTTTTTGAAACAGATGGTTTAAAGCGTTTGGAAGAGGTTTTGGCGACAAAGGAATTACCCATCATTCAATCACCTTCCCGGCTAGGTTCTTGCGTAGCTCGTCCTTCTAAAATCATTTGCGTCGGTCTTAATTATGCAGATCATGCCAAAGAAACAGGAGCTGCTATTCCAGAAGAGCCGATTTTATTTTTCAAAAGTACCTCGGCTTTAAGTGGTCCCAATGACGATGTCATTATTCCTAAAAATTCCCTTAAAACAGATTGGGAAGTAGAATTTGCGATTGTCATTGGAAAAAAAGCGTCCTATGTAGAAGAACATGAGGCCTATGACTATATCGCTGGATATTGTTTACATAATGATTTGTCTGAGCGCGAATTTCAATTAGAACGCGGCGGAAATTGGTCAAAGGGGAAAGGATGTGACACATTTGCTCCCTTGGGGCCATTTTTAGCTACCAAAGAGGAAATAGAAGATGTACACAATTTAAACATGTGGCTTGAAGTAAATGGAAAACGCTTTCAAACGAGCAATACGAATCAATTGATATTCAACGTACCCCAAGTCGTTTCCTATATTTCACAATTCATGACCTTATTACCCGGTGATGTCATCTCCACAGGAACTCCCCACGGAGTAGGTTTAGGTTTAAAACCTCCTGTATTTTTAAAGGCAGGCGACATCGTAACTTTAGGAATGGACGGTTTAGGAGAACAAAGACAAGTAGCCAAAGACTATACGAAATGATCGATGCGCATCAGCATTTTTGGAATTATGATCCAGAACGTGATACCTGGATAAGCCCTGAAATGTCGAGAATTCGTGCTGATTTCTATCCGAATTTCAGTGAACCTATTTTTAAAGAACAAGGCATTGATGGTTGCATCGCTGTTCAAGCAGATTCATCAGAGGAAGAAACTTTATTTCTTTTAGCCTTAGCGGAGCAATATGACTTTATTAAAGGCGTTGTTGGTTGGGTCGATTTACAAGCTAAAAACATTGAGGACCGATTGGCCTATTTCGCTCAATTCGAACACATAAAAGGATTTAGGCATGTGATCCAAGGTGAAAAGGATCCTTTATTTTTTCAAAGGCCTGCATTTATAAACGGGGTTAAAGCCTTAGCGGCTTTCGACTTTGCGTATGACATTTTGATTTATCCGCATCAAATCGAAGAAAGCATCAAATTTGCGACCAAATTATCGGATCAAGTGCTCGTATTAGATCATATGGCCAAAGCCCCATTGAAAGGAAAAGATATCCAACAATGGAAAAAAGATATCCAAGGATTCAAATACTTGGATCATGTTTACGCGAAAATATCAGGAATTATCACAGAAGCGGATTGGGCTCATTGGACACAAGATGAGGTGAAAGAAGTGTTGGATGTGGCTTTGGAAGTGTTTGGATCAGATCGCTTGATGTTTGGAAGTGATTATCCGGTTGTGCTAATTGCCGGGGAATTAGAAACTTGGAAAAATTCTTTCATGCACTGCATGGAGGCCTTGAGTCCGATTGAAAATAAAAAAATTACCTTAGATAATTGTTTACACGTGTATCAAACTGAATTGTAATGAATTTAGGACTCAAAGAAAAAGTAATCATCGTGACTGGTGGGGCGAAAGGAATCGGGGAGGGCATTAGCGAAAGTTTAGCCTTAGAATCTGCTATTGTGGCTATTGTGGGCAGAAATCAGGCCGATAATCTTCGTTGCATCGAAAAAATCCAAGCAACTGGAGGGCAGGCTTTTTCATTTGTTGCCGAATTAAACAAACCTGAAGAAAGCGCACGCGTAGTTCAAGAGATATATACGATGTTTGGTAAGATCGATGGATTGGTCAATAATGCGGGGATCAATGATGGCGTAGGGCTTGCCAGTGGCAATTATGAAAAATTTATGGCTTCGCTACACGCAAACCTTATTCATTATTACTTAATGGCGCAAGCCTGTCTGCCGCATTTAATTAAAACGAAGGGGGCGATTGTCAACATAGGTTCCAAAACTGCCGAAACAGGGCAAGGAAATACGTCCGCTTATGCGGCATCGAATGGAGGAAGAAATGCATTGACTCGAGAATGGGCTGTCGAATTATTACCCTATGAAATTCGAGTTAATTCTGTCATCGTAGCAGAATGTTATACGCCGATGTATGACAAATGGATTAAGACATTGGAAAATCCAGACGAAAAATTAAAATCCATCACGGATACAATTCCTTTGGGTAATCGCATGACGACCCAAGAGGAATTAGGTGCGATGGTTGCCTTCTTACTATCCAAAAAATCAAGCCACACCACGGGTCAGTTAATTCACGTGGATGGGGGTTATGTACATTTAGACCGCGCGATTGGATCATGAGCATCGATTATCGTAGCATAGAAAGTCCTGGCCTACTCGTATATCCGGATATCGTAGAAAAAAACATTTCCTATGTTTTAGGATTAGTGGATGGCGACACCTCTCGTTTACGACCTCATATTAAAACGCATAAAACGCAAGAAGTCAATGAAATGATGATGCGAGCGGGTATTTATAAATTTAAATGCGCGACTATTGCGGAAGCCGAATTATTAGCTTTATCCCAAGCCAAAGACGTTTTATTGTCCATGCAAGCCACCGGAACAACCTTGGCTCGTTTCATTAATCTCATCCAAAATTATCCAGCAACTCGTTTTTCCTGTTTAATCGATGACGAAAATGCAGCGGCTGAAATCCAAAAAATTAGTAAGCATCATGAACTTCATATAGATCTATTTGTAGACCTAAATGTAGGAATGAACCGAACGGGCATTTTACCAGAAAATGCATTGGGATTAATCCAATTCATAGATTCAGCTTCTAATTTACATTTAAAGGGCCTGCATGCCTATGATGGACATGTTCGGGATGAAAATATAGAAACTAGAAAAGAGCATGCCGAAAAAGATTTGAAATCATTTCGGAATTTAGTTAATGAATTAAATCGCGATGTAGAATTGGTCGTTGGTGGTACACCAAGTTTCCTCGTTCATTGTCTACATCCGACCTATGTTTGTAGCCCGGGTACTTTTGTGTTTTTTGATGCCGGTTATGCCACCCTTTTTCCGGAAAATTCCTTGGACTTTGCGGTAGAATTAATAGCTCGCATTATATCAAAACCAAGCCCAAGCACCATTTGCCTCGATTTAGGTCATAAATCAGTGGCGGCAGAGAATCCCATTCATAATCGAGTTAGATTTATTGATCACCCCGAATGGTCCTTACTAAGCCAAAGTGAAGAACATGGCATCGTGGAAGTCGGCAACCAAAAACATATACAGGTGGGTCAGGTCATTCGAATGATTCCTTATCATATTTGCCCAACAGTAGCTTTACATCAATCCTTACAAGTGATTGAGAATGAAAAATTTACTGGTCTTTGGGAAGTTAAAGCTAGAAACCGTAAAATCACCATTTGATATGTTCCTGATCGACGCCCACTTAGATTTAAGTATGAATGCCCTCGAATGGAACCGTGATTTACGGGCGAGCATTCAAGATATCAATGACCGCGAAAAACATCTGACTGATAAACCTGATCGAGGAAATGCCACGGTTTCCTTAGGTGAATTGCGAAAAGGCAACATCGGGCTTGTTGTGGCCACACAAATTGCCAGGTACGTAGATAAATCCTCCGCCTTACCGGGATGGAATTCACCCGAGCAAGCTTGGGCGCAGACGCAGGGTCAATTAGCCTATTATAAAGCCTTGGAACGGGAAGGAGAATTAAATCCCATTCGAAATCTGACGGAATTAAATACCCATTTGAGTTACTGGGAAAATAGTTCAGATGCCCTCAAAAAGATTGGTTATATACTCAGTTTAGAAGGAGCGGATTCCATAGTATCCTTGGAGTATTTAGAAATAGCCCACGCCTATGGCCTTCGAGCGCTCGGACCAGCCCATTATGGACCTGGCCGATATGCGCAAGGAACGAATGCAACGGGTGGCTTAGGACCTACTGGTCGACCATTATTAGCCAAAATGAAGGAATTAAATATCATATTAGATGCGACCCATTTATGTGATGACAGTTTTTGGGAGGCCATGGAACACCATGATGGTCCGGTATGGGCGAGTCATCAAAATAGTAGGACATTGGTTGACCATAATCGCCAATTTACGGATGCTCAGTTTAAAGAATTGTTTACTCGAAAAGCGGTGATCGGAATGCCATTAGATGCATGGATGATGATACCTGATTGGGTTCGTGGAAAATCTACGCCACAAAATACTGGTTTGGTTTTAAATCATATGATTGATCATGTAGATCATATATGCCAATTAGCCGGAAATACCGACCATGTTGGTTTAGGAACTGATTTAGACGGGGGATTTGGCCGGGAACAATGTCCTTCTGACCTAGAAACGATCGCCGATTTGCAAAAAATACCTCAATTATTATCCCAAAGAGGGTATTCCGATATGGATATCAAAAAATTCGCACATCAAAATTGGATCAATTTCTTACATCGAACCTGGGCTTAATTTTTTGGTGGGGGGCTGATGGAAGTCCAGCCACCGTCCACAATTAAGGTTTGTCCAGTAATGTGTTTAGCCTTATCTGATAAGAAAAACAAGACAGCTGAAGCAATGTCATCCACTTGGGCCGCTGTTCCCATGGGGGTTATTTTTGCCCATTCGGCCTGATAAGCCTCATCCATCATGGTTCTTTCGGTGATCGTTGCACCCGGTGAAACGGCATTAATACGAATTTGAAAAGGAGAGAGGTCAATCACTAAATTTTGAGCTAATTGATTCAGCGCAGCTTTTGTCATTCCATAGGCGGCTAACTCGGGATGTGCTTGATGGCCTGTCACCGAAGAGGTCAGCACGATAGAACCCGCGATACCTGAATCTCGTAAAATTTTAGCCACGGTTTGAATGAGAAAAAAAGTACCTTGGAGATTTACTTCTAATAAACGCTCCATCGATTGTGGCTGATAATCCCAAAAATTACCAAAAGTCGTAATTCCCGCATTGCACACGCAGCCATGTAAGTTGCCGGGCGTTTGATGAATCAAAGCCAGTATATTTTCTAAAAATGCAGGTGAACTCGAATCGGCCAATAGGGATGCATGCTGATCTAAACCCGCAAGCTTTAATTTCAAGCTAGCATCGGCTAAAACAGAAGCATCCATATCATTCCAAATCACATAATGACCATCCTGTAATAATTGTTTAACTATTTCAAAACCAATGCCTTGACCTGCCCCAGTTACGATGTACTTTTTCATGATTTAATGCGAATCTCGAGTAACCACGGAGCCTGATCCTCCTTTTAAGAAATCAAAATCTGCACCTACGTGCGCCTGTTCTACACGATCTATAAATAAACCGACATAACCACGTATTTGCTTAACGGCCACAAAAGGGTTGGCTATTTTCCTCGCAGCTAATTCCTCTTCAGAAACTTCCCAATTCAAGGAGCGATTATCTAAATCCAAGGCAATGTAATCGCCATTTTGAACCCAATTTAAAGGTCCGCCAGCGGCTGATTCCGGAGATACGTGTAAAACCACTGTTCCAAATCCCGTTCCACTCATCCGGCCATCCGAGATACGAACCATATCTTTGACCCCTTTTTCCAATAATTTTTTCGGAATACCCATATTTCCTACTTCAGCCATGCCAGGATATCCTTTAGGGCCCACATTCTTTAATACCATCACCGAATTTTCGTCGATATCTAATTCCGGTAAATCAATCCGCGCATGGTAATCTTCAATATTTTCAAATACAACCGCCTTTCCTCGGTGCTTATAAAATTCTTTAGAAGCCGCTGATGGCTTCACAACGGCACCGAAAGGCGCTAGATTACCCTTGACAACAGCAATACCCGAATCGGGCTTAAAAGGATGATCAAAAGTCGATATGATCGAATCATCATAAATAGGTGTATCAAGAATGTTTTCTCCTACTGTTTTACCATTGACCGTAATAATATCTTGATGCAAATATTCCTTCATTTGATTCATCAATGCCGGAAGACCTCCTGCATAATATAAATCTTCCATAAAATGTACACCGGAAGGTTGGACATTGGCCAATAAAGGTATTTGACGCGAGAACTCATCAAAATCATCTAAATTTAATTCCACTCCAATCCGACCCGCAATCGCTAATAAATGAATCACAAAATTCGTCGAACCACCTGTCGCCGCATTTACCCGAATGGCATTTTCAAAAGCTGGTCGCGTTAATACTTTAGAAAGCGTTAAATTTTCATTTACCATCTCTACAATGCGACGCCCTGAATGTTGAGCCAACACTTTTCTGCGAACATCTGCCGCTGGAATAGCCGCATTTTGAGGAAGCGATAGTCCCAAGGCTTCCACCATCGTTGCCATCGTACTCGCTGTACCCATCACCGCACAATGTCCTGGTGTACGAGCCATGCAAGCTTCGGCTTCAATAAATTCTTTTTGAGACAATTCGCCCAATTTATAGGCTTCCGCAAAACGCCATACATCAGAAGTCCCGATCTCTTTGCCTTTAAATTTCCCTTTCATCATAGGTCCCCCAGAAATGACTAAGGTAGGTAAATCGACACTGCAAGCCCCCATCACGAGGGAAGGGGTTGTTTTATCACAACCACACATAAGTACTACGCCGTCAATCGGATTCGCTCGAATCGATTCTTCTACATCCATACTAGCCAAATTACGATATAACATCGCCGTAGGTTTAATCAAGGTTTCACCTAAGGACATCACCGGAAATTCTACAGGAAATCCACCCGCTTCGATCACGCCTTTTTTGACAAATACAGCTAATTCTCGAAAATGTGCATTACAAGGGGTTAATTCAGACCAGGTATTACAAATCCCGATGACTGGTTTTCCTTGAAAATAATCATCAGGAATACCTTGATTTTTCATCCATGCACGGTAAATAAAACCGTCTTTTCCTGTCTTGCCAAACCATTGTTGGGAGCGTAAATCTTGCTTACTCATCTATTTTTTCTAAGTCTAAGGTTTTGGTTAATACAAAGCTTAAATCTGGCCCCAAAGAATAATAACATTCTCTAAAACCATTTCCAAGGTCTGAATATAAATCATTTTTAAATTGAAACGAACGAACAATCATAGTTTTTCTAAAATACAAACTATCATTTCCCACATAGCCGAAGCGTTGACGACCCATTAAATTAGGAAAAGACAGTACTTTCATAGATGCACCTGAAATCTCAAAAGCCTTAAATTCGATCTTATTCAGTTTATTTGGACCATATAACCAAAATTCAGGATCTTGATTGCCATTTAAATCCGAACACATCAAATTGGTAACCCGGAGATATTTCCACGTTCGACGAGCAATTAATCGATGAGATTTTTTAACCTCCAAAACACAAGTATCCCCATGGTAAAATATGCGGGCATCGAAATCATCAATTTGAGCAGATAAACGTGCATCAGCTGGTTTTGCGGAATCAAATGAGGCAATCGAATGTAAAGAATCTGCAAATTGTTTCGCGGTTAATTCTTCTGATAAAGCGGCTGAATTTTGACTTGAATCTATTTCCTCATATTGATACATCTGTTTAAAAACAAATACCAATAAACCTAAAATACCTAAAAAGAGAAGACCCTTAAGAATTTTCATCGATGGTAAGTTGGATTATACCCATGGCCTTCTCTAACAAAGCCCGGGGACAGGCAAAATTTAAGCGAATGAAGTTTCCACCAAGAAATTGATCTCCACGTAATACATGAAGGCCATTTTGAAATAGTCGTTGTTGAAAATCACCATATTTTTCTGAATCAAATTCAATCCAAGCTAAATAGGTAGCCTCTAAAGCCAACATCTTCAGGCCTGTTTGCTGATGAATAAAACTAAACAATACATCATGATTATCCCTTAAATAAGGAAGTAGGGAATTTAACCAGGTATTTGGCATAGTCCAACTCGTTTCCATCACCTCTATACTATGCCGCGATAACATCGGGAAAAAGCCAAAAGTCGCCGAAATAAATTGTTTGCGTAATTCGGGATCTGGAATAATCGCCACTGCCCCGCCCAAACCTGCGGTATTATAGGTTTTGGAACTAGCAAAAAAACTAATGGATGGTATGTTTTCGATGTATTTCCCAATACTTATATGTTTGGATTGCGGGTGAATCGGTAAATCTGCGTGAATTTCATCCGAAATAATCATGCAGTTATATTGTTGGCACAATCCTACAATCCGCTGAATCTCTTCCTCATTAAAAACTGTACCCCCAGGATTATGCGGATTACAAAATAAAAATACCTTAGGACCTTTTTGTAATGCCTGTTCAAAAGAAACAAAATCAAAGGTCCAACGGCCACCTTCTTCCACCATGGGAAAAGTCAGCAAAGGCTTTTTAACCCAATTAGCCACCAAATGAAAGGGGTGATAAACCGGAATTGCCGTTAGAATTCCTGTTTCAAAAGAGGCGAATTGAGCACAGGCAGCCGTTATCCCGGGCACAATCCCAGGAATCCATACTTGCCAATCTAATTCGGTCTCCCAAGCATACGATTTTTTGATTTTTTCTTGGGCAATTATTTTTAAAGAATCGGGAACAATCGAATAACCTAAAATCTGATGCTCTGATATAGCATCTAAACAAGCTTTAATTTCATGAGCCACCGGGAAATCCATGTCGGCAACAGGCATCGGCAGCATGTCCTTTCCAGCATATGACACATTGTCCCATTTAAAACTATTCGTATGGCTACGATCTATAATTTGATCAAAATGATAAGGAGGCTGCATGTAAATTGGGTCTAAAAACTTGGATTCCAATCATTTGAGGATGTTTCATCAGATAGGTGGATACATCTTGATCAGATATGCAAATTAGCTTTTTTTCCTGACTTGCATGTAATAAATATGCTTTGCCGCGTACCATGGTAATGAAACCCACGTGTTTGAAATCTAGATCATTTCGTTTAGAGACAAAGGCGATGATGTCTCCCGATTTTACTTGATTCAAAAATAGGGCTACATCTTTTCGTGCCACATAGGTAAAGGGGACGTTAGAAATTTGATTCTCCGAGCGCCTCAATTCATCAACATTTACTTCTAAATTTTTACCTACTAAAAAAGAACTCAAATAATGAATATTCTTTTTTTCTTGAGTTTCTATGCCTCCATGAATTGGATCCACAAAACCCAGGCGCGTCCATTTTTCAAAGGCCGAACTTAAATAATGTAAACGCGTTTCGTAACGGATAGCTTGGGGATGCACATAACGAAATTCGATCAAGTGTTTTACAAAAGACGAATCCATTCCATTCGAATAATATAAGGCCAAGACATTTTCAATAAATGTCACACAATCAAAATCTTGAAATGAATAATATACCTTCTCTGGGTTGGATTTGGAAAGTGCAAAATGTGAATAGGGGCGACCCATGAAATAAGTAGCCACAGGAAATATATTCTGCTTTTCACGTGCAAGCTTAATTTCTTTCTTTAAGTCGGCAGGAATGCCTTTAAAATCTTGGGCAAAGCCATTTGAACCTATAAAAATAAACAGATAAATCAATGTAAAACGCATATTATTCCGATTCCTTAATGCGCAAAGCCGCCACCGCAGCCGCTAAGAAAAATACGCCAGCCATGACAATCGCATAAATGGCATCTCCCCCGTAAAAATACTTCACAATCGAACCACCAATGATTCCATTAACTATTTGAGGTACAGTTATAAAGAAATTAAAAATGCCCATATAAACACCCATCTTTGCCATAGGAATCGAACCTGCTAAAATGGCATAAGGCATCGCCAAAATGCTTGCCCAAGCCATGCCTACACCCACCATACTCACAACTAAATACAGGGGGTCGTTAATAAAATATATGGAAATGAGGCCAATTCCGCCCGCCAAAAGCGAAATGGCATGCGTTTTCTTATTCCCTAATTTAGCTGCTATCCTAGGCAAAAACATGGCATATATAGCAGAAACGCCATTATAGACCCCAAAAATAATTCCGATCCAATTTCCTGCTTTTTGAAATGTCGCTGATTGATGATCCTCCAAGGGCAAGCCGTACACATGATGCGCGATAGCCGGTGTACTAAATACCCACATAGAAAATAAGGCAAACCAAGAAAAGAATTGAACCAAACCTAATTGACGCATCGTAAAAGGCATTTCCCGAATGTAACGAAACACGGAAGAAAGCGAGTCTGTCGATTTTTCTTCTTCGAAACCCATATTCGCTCTTTCCTGAGGCGAGTATTCTTTGGTCGTCAAAATGGTCCAAATGATGGCTGCCATAAAAACAAAACCGCCCACATAAAAAGAATAAGTAACATTTTCAGGAATCTGACCCGCGGGTGCCTCTGAACCTAAACCCAAATAATTAGCAAAAATATAGGGCAACCATGAACCTGCAACAGCCCCGATACCAATCAAAAAAGTTTGAATCGAGAAACCTAATGTATTTTGACTTTCGGGCAGGTTATCTGCCACTAGCGCCCTAAAAGGTTCCATGGAAACATTAAATGAAGCATCCATCAACATCAAAATTCCTGCACCCACCATCATCGGAGGTATAAAACCTGCTAAGGCACCCGCATGAGGAAAAAAGAATAGGGCAGCAGAAGCTAATAATGCACCAGCTAAGAAAAAAGGTTTCCGACGACCTAAAAAATTCCACGTTCGGTCTGAATAAAAACCAATAATCGGCTGAATGATCATGCCTGTCAACGGAGCGGCCAACCAAAACCAGGATAATTGTTCCACATCAGCCCCAAAACTCTGTAAAATGCGAGATGCATTTCCATTTTGCAAGGCAAATCCAAATTGAATGCCTAAAAACCCTATACTCATGTTCACTATTTGAACAAATGACAAGGCAGGTTTATTTAATTTATTCATCAGTTTATAATTTTATGACTAACACACTGTTGGCCGGTAAATGAACCTGATTACCTCGTATGCTAGGTTTTTGGGTTTGATTTGGTGGATAAAATAATTTGGAAATTGACATTTTCCCTGGACTTCGTTTCATCATATTCCACGCTAATTCAGGTACCACAAGATCAAAGTCATGGGCATATTTCGCATCAAAATTTGTCAAAATTACGAAGGCTTCTTTATCCGTATAGCGTATATATGCGTATACTTTTTTAGCAGGATAATTCGGCGCTTGCGCGTATTGTAAATCAAAAAATCGACCTTTCGAAATGGCTTCCGATTCTTTAATCCAAGTGAATAGGTCGATATAAAAATGATCTAATGCCTTTTCTTCCACGCTTAATTTAGCCGAATTGAATTTACCGCCATTGACCCATCGCTGATGCGTATCCACTCGCCAAAAATCAAACATGCTCGTCCGATCATCCGCCTCATTAAATCCTTCCACTTCATTTGCCTTTTCACCAAATTCCTGACCAAAATAAAGCATCACAGGTCCATGATGTAAACTAGCTGTCACCACCATACCCGGAATACTCGACCATAAATTATTTGCCACAAAACCGGGTGAATTAATACGCGTTTCATCATGGTTTTCTAAAAAACGTAACATGTGTTCAGAAAAATCGCCAGATTCCTGTTGCCATACCCGCGTAATATCCGCAGTGTTGGCCTCAGGCTTTTGTTCCATTAATCGGCGAATTCCATCATATAAGCCTACTTTGTCGTATAAATAATCAAATTTTCCTTTGAAAATATAATCCCGATATCGATCAGGTTGATAAATCTCGGCGATAAAAACAACCGACGGATTGATGGCCTTAATTTTGGGAATCGCATAAGCCCAAAATTCAACGGGTACCATTTCGGCCATATCACAACGAAATCCATCGACACCTTTGTTCGTCCAATATGTCAGAACGTCTACCATTTTCAACCAAGTATCAGGAATCGGATCGGCGTGAAGTACATTTCCATGTTGGACATCCAAACCATAATTTAATTTGACCGTTTCAAACCAATCATGAATCGATGGTTTGGCCGAAAAAACATTATTTCCACTGACTTTGGCAGGAATTTCAATATATGGAATATGTGACTCGACCGGTGGATGAACTCCATCCGGTACTTCAAACTGCGTTCCAGGTAAATAATAAAAATTGTTTTGGGGAGAAAAAGGTTGGTCAGTTTTGTCTTTCGCTCCAAAATCCTGAACGCCATCCGGTTTTTGATCTGAATAATATTGACGCGCTAAATGATTTGGCACAAAATCGATGATTAATTTCATCTCCCGCTGATGAATTCGGTCGAGCATGTCGCCAAATTCTTTCATTCGATGCTGCGGTTCCTTGGCTAAAAATGGATTTACATCGTAATAATCTTTGATTGCAAAGGGAGAACCCGCCCGACCTTTCACAACCATCGGATGATCTAATGGCGAACCATAGGCCGAAAAATCCTCCATGGTCGCATGTTCTAATAAACCTGTGGCATACAA
>CAIVPF010000047.1 GCA_903907745.1 uncultured Cytophagaceae bacterium
AAAGGCCACTCACCCAAAACTTTCCCGCGATTATCCATACAATGAGATGACCGAGAAGTATTGGATGAACGATTCCGATGCCTTATACAAAGAAGAAAAACGCTTCGACTGGTTCAGGCCAAATATCGTAGGAGGAAAATCCATCATGTGGGGCCGCCAAACCTATCGCTTAAGTGATTTGGATTTTGAGGCGAATGTAAAAGATGGCATCGCCGTCGACTGGCCGATTCGCTATGCGGATATCGCCCCTTGGTATTCCTATGTCGAAAAACATGTGGGGATTTCAGGTGAAGCATTAGGCTTACCGCAATTACCTGATTCGGAATTTTTAAAGCCGATGGACATGTATTGCGTGGAAAAGGAAGTTCGTAAGAGAATAGAGAAGAACTTTCCTGGCAGACACATGACAATCGGTCGGGTAGCAAATTTATCTGAGGCGAAACAAGCGCAATTGGGCATTGGTCGATCAGCATGTCAGTATCGCAATAAATGCCGCTTAGGTTGTCCATATGGTGCTTATTTCAGTACGCAATCCTGTACCTTGCCACCGGCTGCGAAGACGGGTTTATTGACTCTGCGTCCGGATTCTTTGGTTTCTGAAATCATTTATGATGCGGACAAACAACGCGCGAAAGGCGTTCGTGTAATCGACACGGTGACACATGAGGTTAAGGAATATTTTGCCAAAGTGATTTTTGTGTGCGGTTCTACCGTGAGTACGACAGCGCTTTTATTGAATTCAAAATCCAACCGATTCCAAAACGGATTCGGAAATGATTCGGGCGAATTAGGACATAATTTGATGGATCACCACTTTAAAATTGGTGCCAGCGGAACTTGGGAAGGTGATGAAGATAAGTATTACATTGGCCGTCGGGCGAATGGAATCTACATTCCACGCTACCGAAATATAGGCAACGACAAACGTGATTATTTACGTGGTTTCGGATATCAAGGAAGTGGAAGTCGTCAAGGCTGGAATCGGGGTATCGGTGACCTGAGTTTTGGTCCGGATTACAAAGATTCGATGACGCGTCCTGGTCCATGGTCGATGGCCTTGAGTGGTTTTGGGGAGACATTGCCATACCACGATAATAAAATGTATTTAGATCCTAATACAAAAGATAAGTGGGGTTTACCTGTGGTTGTGTTTGATGCAGAATTCAAAGAGAATGAGCGGAAAATGCGGAAGGACATCATGAATGATGCGGGAGAAATGTTAGAAGCGGCGGGATTGAAAAATGTCAAAGCCTATGACAATGGTTCTTATCCGGGAATGGCCATCCATGAAATGGGAACGGCACGGATGGGTCGCGATCCGAAAACTTCGGTGTTAAATGGACACAATCAGGTGCATGCATGTAAGAACGTGTTTATAACGGATGGGGCGGCGATGACGTCTACCTCTTGCGTGAATCCATCCTTGACTTATATGGCATTAACGGCCCGCGCGGCAGATTTTGCGGTAAAGGAAATCAAAAAGAAAAACTTATAAAACCATACAAAATGCGGATTTCGGTCCGCATTTTTTTTCAGCTTTCTATATGAAAAAAATCATTTTATTGTCCGCAATGATTGTCGGGCTCATTTCAACCATGGCAGAAGCACAACAAACCTACCCGACCATCGGGAAAATCCACCGATTAGATCCAGGCTTGGATCATTTATTGGATAGCACCTCAAAAATAGAAATTTTAGGTACCGGCTATACTTGGTCTGAAGGCCCAGTTTGGGTAAAAAAGGGAGGCTATTTGTTGTTTTCAGACGTACCTGAAAATGTGATTCATAAGTGGTCGGCCAAAAACGGCATCGAACAATTCCTCAAACCATCTGGCTACACGGGCACGGGTGTGTATTCTGAGGAGCCCGGTTCGAATGGGTTGATTATCAACAAAAAAGGCAATTTGGTTTCTTGCGAACATGGGGATCGTCGCATCTCTGAAATGCCCTTGGATAAACCCGAGCAAAAGAAAACCCTTGCGCATTTATACGAAGGCAAAAAACTGAATAGCCCGAATGACGTCGTTCAAAAAAGCAGCGGCGAATACTACTTTACGGATCCTCCTTATGGTCTTCCTGGTCGGGGGAAAGACGAACCAGCCAAGGAATTAGCTTTTCAAGGAGTATATAAAATCGACCAAAAGGGAAATCTGAGCTTACAAACCACGGACCTCATCCGTCCAAATGGTTTAGCTTTTAGTCCGGATGAAAAAACCTTATATGTGGGTCAGTCGGACATGAAAGGCTTGATTTGGATGGCTTATCCGGTGGAAAAAGACGGGAATTTAGGCAAAGGAAAGGTGTTTTTTGATGCAGGCTATTTAGCGAAAAAAGGCTGGCGCGGGGCACCCGATGGATTTAAAGTGGACAAGGAAGGGAATTTGTGGGCGACAGGTCCAGGTGGAGTTTTGATTATTAGTCCAGAAGGAAAATTATTGGGTAGAATCGAGGCTGGTTCAGCCACGGCGAATTGTGCATTCGGTGAAGATGGTAAAACGCTATTTATAACCGCCGATATGAATTTACTTCGGGTAAAAACCAAGACAACCGGAATAGGCTTTTAGTCAATCAAAATACTCGATTCCATTTATCCACCATTCTGAAAAAGAATGGTGGATTTTTTTTGAAAACGAGTTAATTAAAAGAAAAATTTATAGGTAAAAACGGCTCAAAAATTAAATATGAAAGCCTATAATCATGCTTTAAAAGACTCAGACGCGGATATTATTATTGTACTTTTTTGATACATTATTGAACTATCCTTATAGTCGAATAGGATAGTTAGCCATTGAATTGAAAATATATTTGATGATTATAATCACATTAATTTACTTAAAACCATTTCTATGAAAAAAATTCAATTAACATTCATCATGATGCTAATGATTTTCCAGGGATTTGCACAAAGTCTGCAAGTGAAAGGAAAGGTTAGCTCAGCTGACGGGACAGGAATTCCTGGTGTTTCCGTAACGGAAAGAGGTACCAGTAATGGTAGCGTTACAAGTGCGGATGGTAATTATACCATCAAAGTGGGGTCTGGAGCGAATTCAGTCCTTGTTTTTTCATCTGTAGGGATGACTAGTAAATCTGAAACGGTTAGAAGCCGTTCAATCATTGACGTAACTTTAGAGGATAACTTAAAAGAGCTATCTGAAGTAGTTGTCGTGGGTTATGGTTCTCAAAGAAAGCAGGATATCACGTCAGCCATTTCGGTGATTGGCATGAAGGATATCGGTGAACAACCTGCTACGAACATGAACCAAATGCTACAGGGACGTGCTGCGGGGGTTACCGTAAAACAAAAAAGTGGAACACCTGGTGGCGTATTCGAAGTACGTGTGCGTGGAATCGGTTCTTTAGGTGCTGGTAGTGATCCATTGTATGTAATCGACGGTTTTGTCGTAGGAACTTCAGTAGGTCAAAACTTTAACCCAAATGATATCGAAAGTATTTCCATCTTAAAAGATGCAGCTTCTACCGCGATTTACGGGGCGAGAGGATCCAATGGTGTGGTTTTGATTAATACCAAAAATGCAAAGGAAGGAAAGGTTAATATCAACTTTACCTTAGATCATGGAATTCAAAATATCCCAATGTCCCGCAGAACGCCTGTATTAAATGGCGTTGAATTTGCGCAATTCAAAAAGGAGGTATTCGAAGATAACTTTAGATATTTCAATAAAAAGGAACCTACGTTAGAAGATGTGCCTTTAGGTTATCGATACCCAGAGCAAACAAAATACTCAACGGATTGGTTTGGTGCGATTTTAAATAATAATGCACCCTACTCGGATGCCAACTTAACTATTTCATCCGGCAAAGGAACGATGAAGTCCATGTTTTCAGTGGGTTACTTTAAAGAAGCTGGTTCGATTGTTAATACCGATTATGAGCGTATTTCGATTCGCAGTAATTTAGGCGGTCAGGTCAATAAATTTTTGAACGTAGGCCTAAATGTGAATGGAAGTATCACCAAACAAAACATTGCGAATACAGATGGTCGTAGTGCTTTAGTAGGTGGTGCGCTTTTAATGGATCCACGTGAGCCAATTTATAACGCTGACGGATCGATGAGGCCTTATATCGGTGGAGTAGATGGAGCTTTTGGTTTTCCTAATCCTTTATTTTTGCTTCAAAATGTTACTCGTCGGAGAAATATTGCGGATGTGTTAGCAAATGCCTATGCTGAGTTTACCATTTTGCCTTCGTTGAAATTCAAGTCTTCAGCGAATACGAAATTAAATTATAATGCATTCAAGGAATATGTTCCTTCTACCATTGGAAACTCGGTGGCCTCAGGAACGGCGGGTGCGCCTCCAAGGATTGCAACGGCTAGAGATATCACAGATCGTTTGGTCAACTATTCATTTGATCAATTATTGACCTACAATCCTAAAATAGGAGAAGATCAAAAAGTGGATGCGATGCTTGGTTTCACGGCTCAAGAGGAAAATGTCTATGGAATTGATGCATCAGGAAATACATTCCCGGATGACTTGGTTCGTTATATCGGTGCGGCTTCTATTAAGTCATCTAACTCATATGAGTATGGTTGGTCTTTATTGGCTTATTTTGCACGTGCTAACTACTCGTACAAAGACAAATATTTATTGTCGGCATCTTTTAGAAGAGAGGGTAGTTCTCGTTTTGGAGAATTTAATAAGTTTGGAGATTTCCCGGCAGCATCTATTGGTTGGAGGATTTCGGAAGAGTCGTTTATGAAAGATTTACCTTTTATCAATGACATGAAATTACGTGCAAGTTGGGGTGTGACGGGTAACAACAACATCGGTAACTATCCAAGCTTAGCGTTCGTAGG
>CAIVPF010000048.1 GCA_903907745.1 uncultured Cytophagaceae bacterium
AGGCGCTTGATTTTTTGGGTGGCATCGACGGCGTTGGAAACTAACTCACGAAGGAAAATCTCGTGGTCCGAATAAAGAAATTTCTTGATGATGGGAAAAATGTTCTCGGTGTGAATGGAGATGTTACCTGTTTCTTTCATATTGAATTGCTATTAAAAATCTTAAATTTGGAGCCTGTCTAACAAATCCATTTCCAAGCACATGGGAAAATGCCATATTGTCAGTAAATATTTCCCAAGACTTGTCTGGGTCGTTCTATTACTTTTCGGAAACGAAATAAATGCACAGCAAGAATCCCTGCGCATGATGTATCCTTTCATACCTATGGGCATCAATCCGGCCGAAGCGGGGTCTCAGGGGATTTTGAGTACGACCGGTTTATTTCGAAAGAAGCCCTTGATTCAGAGTTTGGGGGCTTTGACTTCGTCCCAACAATACTTTTCCATCGACATGCCCATCCGCGGAGAATCCTGGGGACTCGGTTTTTTAGGCTATAATACCGACCAGTCTTTTGCAAGTGCTGCCGGTGTTTCTTCCAATTTAGGTTTAGCAATTGTAGGGGCAAAATCCTATCGCTGGGGCCGAGGAAACAATCTACGGCTCGGCGTGAATTTGGGCTTAAATCAATATCCCATTTTAGGAAAAAATGGCAGCAGTGAATTTAGATCAAGTTATGGCGTGGGTTTGACTTACATCAAAGAGGATTTGAGCTTAGGTCTTAGTTTACCTACCATTTCCACGAACCCGGTCGGTGGCTATGTGGCACCTTTGTATGCGCAAGCCAAATATGTCTTTCATTTAGCCAATCAAAACCATTTGAAAATAGGTTTGTTGACCCGTTCTTCACACGAAGAGGCGATGGCGGTGGATGTACATGCTGTTTTTTGGTGGGCGGAGCGAATTGGCTTCGGTCTGTGGTTACAAAATACTGGATCCGAATATGGTAATCGGGCCTTATTAGGCAGCCTGGAAGCTCCATTAGGGATGAATTTCCGACTGGGCTATGCCTATGATTTTTTGGGCCAATATGTCTCCACGATTCCGGCGGGATTGAGTGGTTCAGGGACGTCATCTACCTCGTCCATCGCCAGTGGTTTTCATCAAATTTACATTCGATATACCCTAGATGTGGGCAATGGAAAATTAGAGGCCTTTCGTCCATGAGTAGGTTTGGGATTTTTTTGACTTTACATGGATAAAGTTGAAATAAATAAAGAAAATTTAAGACCTATTTTAAATGGGCTTTTTTCAATAGAAATTTGTCGCTTGATTAGTAAAAATCCGTATCCTTATCGTAAATTGCGGAGATTTTTGAATCCTAGACTGAATAAAAATAAAATATAAAACATTGAAACATTTCGTGGGGATTTCGCCTGCGAATAACAAAATATGGATCCATTTTCCTACGTTGCTAATGCGGATACACAAGTAATTGCTGACTTGTATGAAGCCTATCAAAAAGACCCCAATTCGGTAGATTCTTCTTGGAGAGATTTTTTCAAGGGTTTTGATTTTTCTCAGGTTTGGTTGGCCGATCAGGCGCCATCTAGTGCTGCTAGTACGGATTTAGCCCATGTTCAAAAAGAAATGTCGGTGATTAGTTTAATCAAAGCATTTCGTTCTCGTGGCCATTTGTTATCCAAAACCAATCCGGTTCGGGAGCGGAAAGATCGCCAACCGCGTTTGGCTATCACCGATTATTCCCTCACAGATGCGGATTTAGATACGGTTTTCCAAGCGGGTTCATTTTTAGGTATAGGGCCTGCGACCTTGCGGACGATTCAGGATGCCTTGCATAAAATCTATGCGGGGACGGTTGGTTTCGAGTATTCCTACATTCGGGAGGTGGATATCAAAGAGTGGTTGCGCAATAAAATCGAGAAGGAGGCTTTGTCCTTTAATCCGACGCTGGACAAGAAGAAACATATCTTAGAGAAGTTGAACGAGGCGGTCGTGTTCGAGAATTTCTTAGGCACGAAATATTTAGGTCAAAAGCGTTTTGGATTAGAAGGAGGGGAGTCTACGATCGCGGGATTGGATGCGATTATTAATAAATCGGCTGATTTAGGTGTTCAGGAGGCGATGATTGGGATGGCGCACCGGGGACGTTTGAACGTGTTAGCGAATATTATGCACAAATCTTACGATGCCATTTTTGATGGTTTTGAGGGAAATGTGCCGAACGAGATACATGGCGATGGGGATGTTAAATACCATTTGGGCTATTCGTCCAAACATATTTCGCCGAATGGAAATGAAATTTCGTTGAAATTAGCGCCCAATCCTTCGCATTTAGAGGCGGTGAATCCGCTTGTGGAAGGTTTTTGTCGGGCAAGTGCCGATGCCCATTATGCCGGTGATTATTCCAAAGTATTGCCGATTTTAATTCATGGGGATGCGGCGGTGGCAGGTCAGGGGATTGTGTATGAGGTGACGCAGATGGCGAAGTTGAAAGGATATTCGACGGGCGGTACGATCCATTTTGTGATTAATAATCAGGTTGGTTTTACGACCGATTTTGAAGATGCGCGTTCGGCGATATATTGTACGGATGTGGCGAAGATTATCGATGCGCCGGTTTTCCATGTGAATGGAGATGATCCGGAAGCGGTGGTATTTGTGTCGCGGATGGCGGCGGAGTTCCGTCAGGAATTTGGTCGGGATGTGTTTGTGGACATGGTTTGTTACCGCAGAAATGGGCATAACGAGTCAGATGAGCCGCGTTTTACGCAGCCGACTTTATATGCCAATATTGCCAATCACCCGAATCCTCGGGAGATTTATATTCAAAAATTGATTAAACAAGGGGAGATCGAGGCGAAATTAGCGGAGCAATTGGACGCGGAATTTAAGGCGGAATTACAGGCGCGCTTGGATTTGGTGAAACAAAAAGTTCGTCCGCCTTATGTGCCTTTGAAATTAGATAATGCGTGGTCGGAGTTACGTTATTCGAACGAAACGGATTTTGATCAATCGCCCAAAACGGCGATTTCGAAGTCGGTGGTGGATCAGGTAGCGAAGGCGATGACGACCTTGCCGAAGGGTTTTGCGGCATTGAAGCAGATTGAAAAGGTAATTGCGGATCGTAAGGTGTTTTTTGAGAAGGGGGAATTGAATTGGGCGACGGCGGAGTTGTTGGCCTATGGTTCTCTTTTAGTGGAGGGGAAAGCGGTTCGTTTATCGGGTCAAGATGTGCAGCGGGGGACATTTTCTCACCGACATGCCGTTTTGCATGATGCCAATACGAATGAAAATTACAGTTCTTTGAATCATATTTCGAAGAAGCAGGAGCAGATTCAAATTTATAATTCCTTGTTATCTGAGTATGGGGTATTGGGATATGAGTTTGGCTATGCGCTGGCGAATCCGAATGCCTTGGTGATTTGGGAGGCGCAATTTGGAGATTTTGCGAATGGGGCTCAGACGATGATAGACCAATTTGTGAGTTCGCATGAATCGAAGTGGGGGACACAGAATGGATTGGTGATGTTGTTGCCACATGGCTACGAAGGCCAGGGGCCGGAACATTCGAATGCGCGTCCGGAGCGGTTTTTGCAATTAGCGGCGGAAAATAATATCGTGGTGGCGAATTTGACGACACCGGCGAATATATTCCATGCTTTGCGCCGACAATTATCTTGGGAATTCCGGAAACCTTTGGTGGTGATGTCGCCGAAATCGATTTTCCGTCATCCGAAAGTTGTTTCGAAAATGGAGGAGTTTACCAAAGGGAAATTCCAAGAGGTGATTGGGGATTCGTTTGTGGATAAGGCGAAGGTGAAGAAGGTGTTGTTGTGCAGTGGGAAGGTGTATTTTGATTTGGTCGAACGTCAAGAAAAAGATAAGCGGAAGGATGTGGCGATTATTCGATTGGAGCAATTGCATCCGATGCCGACGAAGCAGTTGGAGCGCGAATTAGCTAACTATCCGAAAGCGGATTTGCATTTTGTTCAAGAGGAACCGGAGAATATGGGCTATTGGTCCTATGTGATTCGGGAGTTGGGTTGGACACGATTTAAGGGTTTGGTGGCACGTAAAAAGAGTGCGTCACCGGCTACAGGATTTTTAAAGGTGCATGCGGAAGAGCAGGCGGCCTTGATTACAAAAGCATTTGAATAATTAACATAAGCCGAATAGAAATGGCCATAGACATGAAAGTGCCCGCTGTGGGCGAATCGATTACTGAAGTGACCGTAGCGACCTGGAATAAAAAAGAAGGGGATCACGTGAAACTGGATGAAGTTTTATGCGAGTTAGAATCGGATAAAGCGACATTTGAATTACCTGCTGAGGCGGAAGGTATTTTGCATATTGTTGCCAAAGAGGGCGATGTCTTGCCGATAGGGGCGGTCATCTGTTCGATTGAGGTCGGCGGTGTTCAAGTGGCAGTGAACGTAGCGGATGCGGCGCCAGTGGCGGTGGCTCCTGTGGCTGCGGTGGCTCCTGTAGCTTCGGTGGCGGCTGTTTCTTCGGTGCCAGCGCAGGTGATTGAGGTGAAAGTGCCGGCGGTGGGGGAGTCTATTACGGAGGTGACGGTATCTGTTTGGAA
>CAIVPF010000049.1 GCA_903907745.1 uncultured Cytophagaceae bacterium
CACTTTTTTATTGAGCACAATAAGGGGCATCACAAACACGTCGCCACGCCACAGGATCCCAGCAGTGCCCGATACAAGCAAAACCTGTATGCCTTTTGGATTCAGACTTTCCTCGGCACACAGCGCGAGGCTTGGAAAATCGCCATCGAGGATGCGCTAAAGAAAAAACGTAGGTGGCCATTGATTATGAATGAAATGCTATTATTTCAATTGATTCAAATTGCTTTTTTGGCTTTCATCTTTTTCTTTTTTGGATTTCAAATCATGTGCTTTTTTATCGCCTGCGCATTTATAGGGGCGGGGCTATTGGAAACCGTGAATTACATCGAGCATTATGGACTCAGCAGAAAATTGGTTAAGGAAAATGCGTTTGAGCGAGTCCAACCGGCACATAGCTGGAACAGTAATCACATATTGGGTCGTCTACTGCTGTTTGAACTCAGTCGGCACAGCGACCACCATTATTTAGCTTCGCGTAAATACCAAATTTTACGGAATTTCGACGACGCCCCCCAAATGCCCACGGGTTATCCCGGCATGATTATTTTGGCGCTGATCCCACCGATTTGGTTTCGAGTAATGCATCCACACATGCAAAAATATTCACTATTACCTTAAATTTAATCTTCCCATGCTAATGAAAAAATTCACAGGTAAATTCCTGAACATTGCCCTGATTTCGCTCCTATTTTTAGGAAAAATTCATGGCCAAAGTGCCCCTAATATCGTCGCTGGGATTAATGTCATCCGCCTCCCCCGCCTCGAAAAATACGTGCAAACCCAAATGGCCAATGGCAATATTCCAGGCGCGGTCACCATGGTCATTCACAATGGAAAAGTCGTGCACCTCACTGCCAATGGCTATAAAAACATCGCCACCAAAAGCCCCATGAAAACGGATGATTTGTTTTACATCCAATCCATGACCAAACCCATCATTTCCGTGGCCTTCATGATGCTATATGAAGAAGGCTATTTTAAATTAGACGATCCAGTTTCAAAATACCTGCCGGAATTCAAAAACCTCCGCGTGGTGCGTAGCAATCAAGACGGCCCCGATGCCCCAACTGATAGCTTAAAATCGCAAATCACCATCGCCCAACTCATGAGCCACAGCTCCGGCCTCACCCATGGTTTAAGCCAAAACCCTGTCGAACGACGATTCCGCGCTGGCTATTTTAAACCAAATTTATCCTCGATCCAAGAACGCGTGAGCAACATCACGAAATTCCCCCTTTTAGCCCAACCAGGAACCCAATGGAATTACAGCGCCGGCCCAGATGTCATGTGTGCACTGATCGAAAAATTCTCAGGTATGAGCACAGATGCCTTTTTGAAAGCCCGTATTTTTGAGCCATTAGGCATGAAAAATACAGGGTATAATGTGCCTAAAGACCAACAAAGCAAAATCGTTTCCCTTCATACAAAAGGCGCCGATGGGATTTTGAACGTGTCAAAAATGCAAGCTCCTTTCGAAAATGTAAAGGTGTGGAGCGGAGTAAATGGCCTATACGCCACGGCAAGTGATTATGCGACCTTTTGCCAAATGATGATGGCGGGTGGAACCTTCCAAGGAAAACAATACCTAAGTCGCAAAACCG
>CAIVPF010000050.1 GCA_903907745.1 uncultured Cytophagaceae bacterium
AGTAACTTGCTTGGGTAAAATTTTGTGTTCATAGAGTGATAAGTTAAAAGGTTTAATTGAAAAAATAATTCTATTTAAAAAGCTAATAATCCATAAACATAAACATGGAATTTTAATAAAAAAAATTTAAAGTTGAGTTTTTAACAAAAAAACTGCCCCCACATTTCGCAGAGGCATATTGTATCAAAAAGATAAATTAATGAGGAGAAAAAACTTTTATTAGTTTAATCTAATAAATAAACGGATTTGTCGGTAAAATTCGAGGAAAAACACAAGCCTAAAAATATCTATGGTAGGAACAACATTTAAAAAAACATAAAAAAACCTGATAAAAAATTATCAGGTTTTTTTTATCTAATTTCCATTCGGCGCTCGATATGCGAGTGGTCGCCAAATATTATTTCTCGAATTAATATCCGGAAACGAATGGTCGGGATCGATACTCACCGATTTAATCGGCAAGTTCGTCGATGTCTTAAAGGTCCACGATCCGCCCCGCTGCCAAATCTCCACAGGAAAAGTATAGCGCTCTTTGGCACCACTCACTAATTCCACTTCTACCACAGCCGGCATGGCCATTTTATCTAAATTTTCAATGGTGATGATGGCTCCTTTGGCCGCATCCTGCTCGATGTAAACCACATCCTTCACCGACTGATCTAATTTCCACAACTCATAAAACCATGCACGCCAAAACCATGTCAAATCCTCCCCTGCACCATCCTCCATCGATTTAAAGAAATCTAAGGGCGTCGGGTGTTTAAAGGCCCAACGAGCAATGTATTGTTTAAATGCATAATCAAAACGATCCGGGCCTAAAATATTTTCACGCAACATACGTAAACCAAAACCCGGCTTGTTATAAGCTTCCCAACCTAAATTTTGCGGCTGAACGACATCCGGAATCGACATAATCGGATCCGCATTTTCACGGAAAATTCGAGAGGCCAATTGATGCATATCAAATTTGGGATTTTTAAATTCACCCTTATTAAACGCATCCGTAGAATAAAAATTAATGAAGGTATTAAAACCCTCATCCATCCATGGGAATTTACGCTCGTTCGAACCTACGATCATCGGGAACCAGTTATGCCCAAATTCATGATCCGTCACGCCCCATAATGACCGCGTTTGATCACGATATCCACAAAATATAATACCCGGATATTCCATACCCGATACGATTCCCGCTACGTTCGTCGCCACCGGATACGTATACTCATATAACCAATTCGAATAATGCTCTATCGACGCCTTCACATATTCCGTGGAACGACCATAGGCATTTTGTCCATCTGACTCCACCGGATAGACGGAAACTGCCAACGACTTTTTGCCACTCGGCAAATTAATCCTTGCCGCATCCATAATGAAGGACTTAGATGTAGCAAAAGCCACATCCCGCGCATTTTGACATTTAAATTTCCAAGTCAACCGATCTTTCGCTGGTCGAGACGCGGGATCCAACACCTCCGCTGCCGAACGAATGATCACCGTTTTTTCAGATTGATTCGCCGCGGTCCAGCGTTTTACTTGTTCCGCCGTATACACTTCCGTAGGATTAACTAATTCCCCAGATCCCACCACAATATGAGACGCAGGCACCGTAATGGCATATTCAAAATTGCCATATTCCAAATAAAACTCACCCGCTCCTAAATATGGAAGCACGTTCCAGCCTTCGATATCATCATACACACACATCCGTGGAAACCATTGGGCCACCGTAAAAATCGCACCATTTTTCGTTTCTTGAATACCCATGCGATCATGGCCGTTGGTCGGTGAAGTAAAGGAATACACGATTTTAATCTTCGCCACCCCGATTTTATCCGCCAATGGCTGTGCCAAACGAATCTGCATCCGCGTATCTTCCACCACATAATTTGCCGGCTTTCCATCAATGAATACACTTTCGATTTTATAACCGCCCTCAAAACCGATGTTGCCAAATCGCCCGCCAGAAATCGGTGTCGACTTACCCCCACGAGATTGCGTACTGAAGGAATTTTGATCTAATTGCAACCACAAAAAGGGCAATTTATCCGGTGAATTATTTTTGTAAGTCATTTCAACTTCGCCAGAAATTTTCCGCGCCGCCTCATCTAAACTGGCTGAAATTTTATAATCCACCGAGTTTTGCCAATAGCCTGCCGCCGGAATTCCTGCCCCCGTACGCGCCGAAGAAACCGGCCCGTAATTCCATAATGGATGAAATAATTCGTAGGCATTGTATGTGGATTTTGTTTGAGCCAAAGCCGCAGAACCACAAAAAGCAATCAAAAAACCTATTTTTCTCAACATATATTTTTAATTAAAAATGGTCAAATTTTCCTCATCCATCAAACGCTTCGATAAACCCAGCGCCTTAGGTACCTCATAGTGGTAGAAGAATTTCATCGTATGAATTTTATCTTGGTAAAAAGCTAGCTCATCTGCACTCAAGCCTCCTGCTTTTAGGGCAGCCGCAGCTATATTTCCCTGCTTCAGCCATTGCCATGCCACCGTAACGATACCAAACAATTCCATATACAAGGTGGAATCAGCTAAAAAAACGTCAAACTCTCCTTTCATCGCAATGCCTAATTTATGCATCGTCACCTTGGTCAAATTGGCCACTTCCGCTTCTAAAATACCCGCATATTTAGCCACCAAATCAGAAGATTTACCTGATTCAATATCCTTTGCAATCCATTTCCCTAAGGTTTGAAGCGCCTGTCCATTGTTTGAAGGGATGCCTCTGCCTAACAATGTTAAGCCGTGAATTCCGGTCGTTCCTTCATATATAGACATAATCCGAACGTCTCTGGCCATTTGCTCCAAAGGAAAATCTTCCGTATACCCATAACCACCTAATACTTGAAGTCCTTGGTTCACCGCCAAAATTCCCATTTCGGCTGGATAGGTTTTTGCCACAGTCGTCATTAGATCTAACAACAATTGGGCCTCCGCCTGTTCCTCGCCATCCGCGCACTTCGTTAAATCATCCCAAAGGAGACATTGAAAAAGCAATCCCATGGATCCTTCGACAATGGCCTTTTGGAAATACAACATACGCTGAACATCCGGATGATTTTTAATTAAGGTCGGCGGAGTATTGGGATCTTTATTGGTCAATAAACGCCCCTGAGATCTTTCGTTTGCATATTGCTTCGAGAAATGATAGGCGGCAGAAGCAATATAAGCCCCACCCATACCGACTCCGATTCGCGCCTCATTCATCATTTGAAACATGTACTTGAGGCCTTTGTTGGGCTCGCCAACTAAATAACCTATCGAAGGTCCTTTATCTCCAAAGGATAAATGAAGTGCCGGTGTCGCTTTTTGGCCCATTTTATGGTAGACTCCTAAAGAAACCACTTCATTCTGGACCAATTGGCCATTTTCTATGCGCTTTTTAGGCACGACAAGAAGGGAAATTCCCTTCGTACCTGCCGGAGCACCCTCTAATCTAGCTAAAACTAAGTGGATGATATTTTCAGAAAAGTGATTGTCTCCTCCTGAAATGAATATTTTTTGACCTTTAATCGAATAGGTTCCATCTCCTAAATCTTTGGCAGATGTACTAACGTCGTTCAGCGAGCTTCCGGCTTGTGGTTCAGTCAAACACATCGTACCCGCCCATTTGCCAGAAAGCATGTTAGGAACAAATTTATCCGCTAATTCTTTTGAACCAAAAGAGGCAATTAAATGTGCCGCACCATGCGAAAGACCGGTAAACATGACAATCGAATTATGCGCCGCACCCCGAATGAATTCATGTGCCCCGCCCACTAATGATGGCAATTGCTGACCACCATGCTCAAGATCAAATGTAACACCAATCATGCCCGACTCTCCCATCTCCTTCATATAGGGTTCTACCCCTGGATGCACTTGAACCACACCATCCACTAATTCAGCCGCTTTGCGATCTGAATCCACATAAATGGGACGCAAGTATTTTTCTGCAATTAAATCAGCTGAATCCAATAACATGTCGAACATGTCAGGCGTGTAATCCGCAAAGCGAGGATATTTACAAAGGGAATCCACATGAAAAACCTCCTTTAAAAGGAAGTCGAGGTTACGACGGTCGTATTCTTTAGCCATTTGCTTTTATTTTTTATGAACAAATTTGCAGAGAAAAAATATATTATGCAAGCATACTATTTATTTGTCGGCAAATTTAATTTGCCTTTAAAAAACCTATAAAGGGGGAAGGCTTAAACCAAGGTTATATGGAATCCAGGCGGCCTTTCGACAATCCCATAAGGCATAATCTTTGTAGCGGATATTATAGAAATCGACATAGAATCCGAGTTTTCGATAAGTCTCTTCGGGAATGTTCGAATAGCGGTCGACCCTAAGTCGTTGGCGTTGTAATCCACCGACTAAAAAATAGCCCACAACCTGTTGCTCCGCATCATTCAAGCATTTCATATTCCCAATAATCTGGGCTGGCACTTTATCAAACAAACCACCTCCAAGGGTTCGTTGTTCTTCTTGCCTTTTCCAAAAGGTATAGGCTTCTTTGGAAACTGTATAGACGCTTAATTGGACCACGACATCCGTCATATCATGGTAATCCACGGGTTTTATGGACAAAGGAATCGAAGTTCCATCCAGCAAAAAGTCAGAAATCAAGATGGGCTGTGTGTTTTGAGGAGCTTGCCAGCATTTGCAATCGCATGCCGGAACAGGTGCTGGCGGCGGCGGTGGTTCTGGGCACGTGGTTAAAAATTGGACAAAATCCTGCTTTTTGATCATATAATAATCTTCCGAACCTTTTTTATCTTGAATGGAAGCACTTAAATCAAAGCGCATATTTTCCACTTTTTCTGCATTCTTAAAGGCATATGAAAAAGTTGAAAGACTAATTGGCGCTTTTAATTCATCCAAGCTGGATTCGATTTGCTTCCCATTCACCGTTAGAATTCGAACTTTGTACTTCTTTCCTACCTGGCCTTTAAAGGTCGCAGGGGTCTGATAAACCCCTTTTTGGGTTTCTTTCAAAGATACGCTCGCACCTGTTTCATCCAAAATCTTCACATCAGCGCCTGGAATAACCTGCCCTTGAAACTCCGTGATATCATAAGGCGAATAGGCCGCGGTATAATTCAAACGAACCGTGTAAGGGCCGGTCAGGGAACTCATTTCGCCAGAAACAACGATGGCCGAACTTAAATTTTGGGTTTTAAAATCCGTCACCTCAGTCTCACAAGCGCAGAGGATAAGCCAACAAAAAACGAGGATCCAAGCTCTCATCAGAATTTAAAGTTATAGGTGATGGACGGAATCGCGGCGCCTAAAATGGATAATTGGTACGTTCTCGCCTGGTTGATCAAACCGGTCGAGGAACGGAAAAATAGCGAATAGGCATTTTCCCTGGCGAGCACATTGTAAATCGAGAAATTCCAAGAACCCTGCCATTTTTTCCCGGCCTTCGGTTCTACCGTAATTCCAATGTCCATGCGCATATAAAAGGGTATTCGTTCCTCATTCCGCAAGGTAAAACTGGGACTCGAATAGCCATCCAATACCTGCGTGATGGTGGAGCCTACTAAATAGGTATTGGTGGAACCACCATATTTATAGGTAGTAGGCGTGAGACCGGGGCGAGGAAAGATGCCGTTGGCATTCGCATAATCCAATAATTCATTATAGGCATACAACTTATAGCGGCCATTCGGATAGGTAATCGGCCGACCGGTCATGTAGGTGAAATTCGCATTAAACGAAATCCGCTTCGTAAATCGATTATTTAGTACAAATTTAAATGTATGCGGCGTATCAAAATTTGCAGGAAATTCGAGTCCGAAATTCGCCTCCGATTGATTGGCATTGGCTTCGATTTGTCGGAAAGTTCGCGCATAGGTATAGGAAACCCAGCCGGTTAAACGAATCCCGCGGGCCTTTTTTAAGAAAAGCTCGGCGCCATAGGCTCGGCCTTTGCCGACTAACAATTCGGTTTCTACCGTCGGGTTTAAATACAAAGCCGCTCCATCTATGTAATCGACCACATTTTTTAAATCCTTGTAATAGATTTCCAAGGAAGTTTCGAAAACCGCATTTTGGTCATTGGTGAAATTTTTAAAAATACCGATGGAATATTGGTCGGCAATCTGCTGAGGCAAATATGGATTCGCATTCTTCCAAACATCTACCGGTGAAATCGCCATGGTGTTTGACAACAAATGCCTGAACTGCTGCATGCGGGTAAAGCCAGCTTTAAATGACAGGCTTGTGTCCACCTTAAAAGCCAAGGACAAACGAGGTTCAAATCCGCCGTAGGTTTGAATCACAGAACTGGAGGCATAACGCGTCGTGTCTTTGATCGTGTTAAAGGCGCGAGGAATCCCATTTTTGTATCCATAAAAATCGAGCGGGCCGAGCAATTGATACATCGCATACCGCAAGCCATAATCCAAACTGATTTTCTCCGACAAGCGCGTGCTATGACCGACATAGGCAGATATCTCACGTGAATTTTCTGTCGACATAGGAAACTTTTCAATCGCAGAACCGGGGGCATTCGGAAGAAAACTCCCCGCATCGTTTTGAAAGGCGCTGAACTCAAAGCCAAGATCCAGGCGGTTTTTAGGATTGATTTCCAAACTTAGATCTTCTTTGATGGATTTTTGAATGATCGAGGGGCGCCAAATAAATTCCACACCTTGTTTCAAACCTTCAATTCCATAGGCATAATCACTCAAGAAAGCGGTGAAATTATGGGAAATCCCCTTTCCGATGAGCGCATTGTGTTTGACGCTAAACACCTTCGTATTCCAGGAATAAAGGGTATCCGAGGCGAATTTAAAGCCGTCATTGCTTACATAGGCTGAAAAAGAAATACGTTGATTCTTCCCAAATCGATGCGTTAATTTCACATTGACATCATAAAAATCGGCCTTACTTTTTGCCAAAGCCGGATTTGGAAAATACTTCATGTAAAAATCCGACAAGGATCCGCGGGCGCCCACAATCAAAGAGGTCTTCCCCTTAATCAACGGACCATCGAAAAGCAATCGACTGGAGATCGGCCCGACACCCCCTTCAATTCCCCATTTCTCCACATTGCCTTCTTTTAAGCGCACATCGAGTACCGCAGAAGCCCTGCCACCATACATGGACGGAATGCCGCCCTTGAATAAACTCAAATCCTGCACCATATCCGCATTAAAGCCCGTGAAAAATCCGAACAAATGGGACGTGTTAAATAAAGGTACACCGTCCAAAAGCACTAAATTTTGATCCACATTCCCGCCGCGCACGTTAAAGCCTGAGGCGCCCTCCCCGATGGTAGAAACCCCCGGCAATAACATAATACTTCGAATCACATCCGCCTCCCCCATCAGGTTCGGTAATTTTTTTAAGGTTTTGGAGGACATTTTTTCCACGCCCATGATGGTACGATTCACATTCGCATCAGCCTTTTCGGCGGTAATGACGACTTCATCGAGCAATTGTTCCGCCCGCTGCAAAGCCACCGCAATCTCCATCGATTTCGTTAATTCGATGCGCTCTAATTTGAATTTATAGCCTAAACTGCGAACAACGATTTGGTAGGTTCTGGCGGGAAGCGTGAGGGAAAATCGGCCCGAAGAATCTGTTTTC
>CAIVPF010000051.1 GCA_903907745.1 uncultured Cytophagaceae bacterium
CTGTGGCATATTCACAGGATATTCGGCCGTAAATTGCGATATCGCCTGCAAACCGATGTTCGATTCCAAGGCTGAGGTTATCCACCAATCGATCGCTCTTTTTTCACAGGCTTCGATCCAGCTCCGAGTGGCCTCAAAACCGCCCAAAAAACTAGGTTTAAAGATGGCAAACTGCGGTTTAATGGCCTCCAAAACGGTAGCTGGATTTTCGTGTCCGATTAATTCTTCGTCGAGCGCGATGGGGATGATTTCTTGACGGCACAATTTGGCCATCTCATCCCATTGTCCCGCTTGAATTGGCTGTTCGATGGAATGCAGGTCATATTTGGCTAATTTTTCTAATTTAGATGCCGCTGCTTCAGGAGAAAATGCACCATTGGCATCTACGCGAAGGGTTAATTGTTCCTTGGAAAATCGCGCGCGCAAATTCGATAAGAGCCCTAATTCCGTTTCGAAATCCAAAGCGCCTATTTTTAACTTTAAACAAGTATACCCATCTTTCAGTTTTTGTTCGATTTGGGAGGCCATGAAGTCGGGTTTTCCCATCCAGATAAGGCCGTTGATAGGAATTCCCCATTCACCCCGACTAAATGAATTATCAAAATACCGACCCGATTTCTCCGCAAATAAATCCAATAATGCAGATTCGACCGCAAATCGCAAGGCGGGTTTATCAAAAGGAATTTGTTGGACGTAGGCTGATATTCCAGATTTTTCCGTAGGAATCGGACCTAATTTTTTTAAGTTTTTTTGAAACGTGGGTAAACAATCTTCCTCATAATCAGGACTTAATCCAGCCAATGGCCCCGCTTCTCCGATGCCCGTTTTTCCTTCCGAACGAATGATCACATAATAACTTTTTTTCTGGGTTAAGACCCCACGTGAGGTGCCTGCCTCAAAATGAAAATGAAGGGTATGATCAATTACCTGAAGATTTGCGTCGGACATAGGTGCAATTTATTATTTTATCCTAACTTTATCATTCATTATGATTCGGTCCATCCTTACTTATCTACCTTCTTTATTGTATCGAGGAATTACATCCTTTCGGAATTTCCTGTTCGATACAGGCATATTAGCTAGCCATAGTTTGGACAGACCCTTTCTGATTTCAGTTGGTAATTTATCCGTTGGTGGCACAGGAAAAAGTCCTTTGGTGGCTTATCTCATTCGGCATTGGCCTTGGAAATCGGAAATTGGGATTTTAAGTCGGGGCTATGGTAGGAAAAGCAAAGGCTTTCGTTGGGTCGAAGAACATTCCCTAGCCACGGAGGTCGGAGATGAGCCTTTGGCCTATAAAAAAATGTTTGACCAAATTCCGGTGGCCGTTTGTGAAAAACGGATTAAAGGCGTTCAGCACATGATGGATGAATTGCCTTTTTTGGATACGGTCTTGTTGGACGATGCCTTTCAGCACCGGTCCATAGGCCGACATATCAATTTACTCTGTACCACCTACCAAAAACCCTTCTTTCATGATCATGTCCTGCCCATGGGTCGTTTGCGGGAATCGCGCGCAGGAGTGAAAAGGGCTGATGCGGTTTTGGTCACTCGCTGTCCCGAACAGATCGATCCTAGCCTATTTAGTCATTTGGATTTACCTGTTTTTTTTACTTCGGTTACGTATGGCCAGCCGATAGGCCATGGACCTTGCTTACACTATCATGCCATCGCCGGTATCGCTGATCCAATTCCTTTTTTTCAGCACCTTCGATCCACCGGCGAAATTCTCAGTGAGCGGATATTTCCCGACCATCATGCCTTTACCCAAAATGAAATCGACGAACTGGATAAATTAGCGAAAAACCTGTCTGACCAACAAGGCATAATCACCACGCACAAGGACTTTGTGCGCTTGGAACAATTTTTCTCAAATGCGCCAAATTTGAAACGTAAATTATCTTATTTGCCCATGGAAATTCGTTTTTTTGAAGGAGAAAAAGCTTTTTGGAGCCTCTTAGCTCGTTTAATGAAAAGGGAAATTGCATAAATTAGCCTACCTTTGTGCCGTGAAAAATCGGATTCTATTCTTTCTTTTTTTTGTTTTGTGCCCGGCAGCTTTGTTGTTCGGACAATTCCCCACGGGCCAGAATCCCATGGATCCGACGCTATCCACGCCCAACGGTGGTTTTCCTGATCCTAAAAAAGCAAAAACAACCGCCACTTCCACCTCAAGAAGCGGAAGGGCCGCATTGGATGATTCCACCAAACAAATTTATGGACCCAACACCCTGCATTATTTTTTAGAAAGTGATGTGCTGAATAGTAAGCTGATCCAACGTCGAATCGATACATCCCTCCATCTTTTTCAACGCCATTTATTTCAAGAACGTTCTTCCTTCTTAACTGCCAATTTAGGCAATGACGGAACCGCCGTCCGGAATATTTTTGTTCAAGCACCTTCTACTTTAGGAACTCAATTAGGCTATAATGCTTATTTGCCCTATGCCTTTGATCCGGATCAGGTTCGTTATTATGATACCAAATCGCCTTTT
The DNA here is from genome assembly GCA_903907745.1 of uncultured Cytophagaceae bacterium. GTDB lineage: Bacteria > Bacteroidota > Bacteroidia > Cytophagales > Spirosomataceae > Aquirufa. The sequence goes on from CAIVPF010000051.1 coordinate 2,496, forward strand.
TCTGACGTAGAATATAGTTTAGGGGGCGGAGGTCAAACGCGTTTAAATTTCTCTTTGGCTCGCAATGTGGATTCGCTGTGGAATGTGGGTTTTGAATTACAAAAAATGGTTGCCGACAAAGTCCTCACCGATGCGGCCTTTAAAAAAGGGGATCAAAGTTTATTAGGCCAGTGGGGGCTTTTGCTACATAGTAATTACCGCTCCAAAAATAAGCGCTATCGGATTTTGGGGCATATCAATTATTTCGATCAAGGCAGTAATGACCAAGGTGGGATCAAATTAACGGCCAATCAAAGCGAAGATGCAGCCCTGAATTACTTGGATAATTCGGCTGTTTTGACAAGTTCCACGAGCCAGTCCAACGATAAATTTTTGAAATTCCATATCTATCATGAATTTATAGGCTTTAAGGGATTGCAATTTTTCCAACGATTCGATGTCGAAAACCGTACCGCCAAATACCGCGATTTAGATTTTGCTACTTCTTTAGCCGATGGTTTTTATCCCAAGACCTATATTAATTACATTCAGGCGCCTAGCATACCGGATTCGATGTACAATGAGAACCGTTGGCAATCCTACAGCCATCAAACAGGAATCAAAGGCGTATTTCGCCAATTCACCTATCGAACGCATTTAAAACAGCGCTATTGGACCGTCTATAATCCGATGAATGCAAGCTCTTTAGATCGTTTTGAGAATTATGTAGGACTTTGGTTGCATCAATCCTTCTCTGAAAAAACGGATTTTACTGCCGAAGGAGAATATTTACTCGGGTCTGATTATGCCTTAAAGGCCCAATTTCTATCGCCTTGGTTTTTTGTCAAATTTCAACGCACATCCTCAAGTCCCAGTATCGCCCAAAATTGGATGCATAATATTTCATATCGTTGGAAAAATGATTTTAATAATATCCAATTTGACGCACTTGAAGGGGGTATCGAGCTGAAAAATAAATCACTTTATTTCAAGCCGAGTGTGATGATTCAGCGGATTGGCAATTGGGTTTATTTTGATACCAAGGCAAATGTCCAACAAAGCAATGAGGCCATCGGTGTTTTTCGGACCAGCCTGGATGTAGGAGGTAGCCTAGGGAAATTAGAATGGTATACCCGCGTGCATGCCAATACTCAAACAGGCCCCGACATCATTCGCATGCCGAATCTTGCCGCTGATGCCAATATAGCCTTGAATTTGCAATACAAAAAACTATTATACGTACAGGCCGGGCTTGATTTTCAATATCAATCGGCTTATTATGCAGATGCCTATATGCCGGCGTTCCAACAATACCATTTACAAAACACCTATCAATTACCTGCCTTTGTTCAAACGGATGCCTACCTCAATCTGCGCATCAATCGCGTACGCCTATTTTTCAAAATGGCCAATGTGACTCAAGGATTGATTGGAACCAATCATTATACTGCCTATTTACATCCTGCCATGGGCCGTGTATTTGGCTATGGGGTAAAATGGCTTTTATTTGATTAAAAATTCCTGAATTCTACCTAAGAAATAGCGATAATTTAATAAGTTTGTAGCTTGTATAAACCTATTCATTATGTCCAATATTTCACGTAGACAATGGGTCAAAGGTATGGCATTAGCCAGCTTAGGAACCCTGGCTTTTCATTCGAATGGAAAAGCAAATCCCATCGCCCTAGCCATTAGCGAAGAACAAACCTTACATCTGCTCATGGGAACGATTATCCCAGAATCTTCCATCCCTGGCGCGGTTAGTTTAGGCGTTCCGTTTTTTGTTCGGACGATGCTGCAAGATTGTTACGATAAAACAGCCCAAGAACAAATGAAAATGGTTTTGAGTAAGGTGCCTACTTGGTTCCAAGAAGGAATCAAAAAATCGATTGAACAAGCTTCCGAAGCCGAAAAAGAGCAATTTGTATTTCAGATGGAAAAAGGGAAGTTCGGCGATGTGGCGACCAAAAGTATTTCCACCCTGAAAGCTTTGACCATTCAAGGCTATATGTCGACCGAATATGTGATGACGGAGCATTTGCATTATCAAATGGCTCCTGGTTTTTGGAATCCTTGTGTACCTGTAAAAAAATAAGCGCCATGAATATATTAACACATGCAGAAAAAAGAACTTATGGCGCGATTGTGATCGGTTCAGGCGTAGCCGGTGGCTGGGCCGCCAAAGAATTTTGTGATAAAGGCATCAAAACCTTGGTCCTCGAACGCGGACGAAAAGTAACGCATAATGAGGATTATCCCACGACACTGATGAGCCCTTGGGAATTTCCACATCGGGGCCGGTTGACCAACGAGGAAATTGCCGAAAATCCCGTCGTCAGCAAATGCTATGCCTTCCGTGAGGACGCTAAACAATTTTTCGTCAAGGATAAAGAACATCCCTACATACAAGATAAGCCTTTCGATTGGATTCGGGGATATCAAGTAGGAGGTAAGTCGCTTCTTTGGGCCAGACAAACTCAGCGCTGGTCGAAATACGATTTTGAAGGTCCCGCTAGGGACGGTTTCGCCGTGCCTTGGCCGATATCTTACGATGATGTCGCTCCATGGTATTCGCATGTAGAATATTTTGCCGGGATTTCCGGAAATAAGGATGGCTTGGATTCATTGCCCGATGGGGATTTCTTACCAGCTTTTGAATTAAACTGCGTAGAAAAACATTTCCAAAAGGAATTGAAAAAGATGTACCAAGACCGCCATGTGATCGTGGCGCGATGTGCGCATTTGTCTGAGCCGCGAGAGATTCATTATCAGCAAGGACGGGGACGTTGTTTGAGTCGTAATTTATGCCAACGCGGTTGTCCTTACGGCGGTTATTTCAGTTCCAATGCCTCCACGCTTCCTTGGGCTGCCAAAACAGGAAATTTAACCTTACGTCCTGATTCTGTCGTGGAATCCATCATTTACGATGAGAAGAAACAAAAGGCGGTAGGGGTGCGTGTCGTGGATGCGAACACCAAAGAGATGATTGAATACTATGCCAAAGTCGTTTTTGTAACTGCGGCGGCGATTAATACAAATCTCCTTTTATTAAATTCTACCTCACATCGTTTCCCGAATGGCTTGGGTAATGATTCAGGTGTATTAGGGAAATACGTCGCCTTCCATAATTATCGGGCCTCCATTTCCGCGGAATACGATGGCTATTTGGATACGAAAACGGAAGGAAGCCGGCCTACCTCGGGTTATATTCCTCGTTTCAGAAACGTCTACAAACAAGAAACCAATTTCTTACGTGGCTATGCGGCAGGCATGAGCGCGGGACGAGGTAATTCTTCTGACCGCTCAGGTTTGGGCGAATCTTTGAAAAATTCATTGTTGAACCCGAAAATCAACCAAAACTGGTATGCCGGCTCCCACATGATGGGCGAAACTATCCCGAAAGAAAACAATCGGGTTTGGTTAGACGACAAACAAAAGGATGCCTGGGGAGTGCCCTTATTGCATATGTCCGTAGGTTATGATGACAATGACGATAAGATGGTCAAAGATTTCATCGAACAATTCACCGAGATGTATACGAAAGCTGGGTTTACGAATATACGTAGTCGGGATACGAAACAACCGGCCGGATTGGATATCCATGAAATGGGCGGTTGCCGCATGGGCAGCGATCCGAAAACCTCCATGCTTAATAAGTGGAATCAAATGCACGCGGTGAAAAACGTGTTTGTGACAGACGGGGCAAGTATGACGTCTACTTCGACGCAAAATCCTTCCTTAACTTATATGGCCTTAACTGCCCGCGCGGTGGATTATGCAGTGAAGGAAATGAAAAAGGGGAATTTGTAATACGAACAGGTTTTGCAGCGTAGGAAATAAAAAAGGAAAATTTGCGAAGCGAATTTTTACAAATAGATTTTAAATAAGGGAATCTGCATGCAGACGTTTTTAGGGAAGACCGCTGCGCATATTTGGGCGCAGCATTCGGTGGAGGATTTGAAGGATGTGGCGGTGGTGATGCCTTCTCAGCGATCTGTTTTGTACCTGAAAAAGGAGTTAGCCCTACAAAGCGATCATCCTTTTTTATCTCCATCCTTTTTTACGATTGAGGAATTTGCGATTCAAATGACCCAGTCGAAACTGATCGATCCCATTTCGCTGCTTTTTGAAGCCTATTCCTGTTTCAAAGAAGTGGATCCCAAGGTGGATTTCGACCGATTTGTTTCCTGGGGCCAAATGATGTTGAAGGATTTCGATACGCTCGACATGTATCTGGTGGATCCATTCCAACTCTTTTCCTTTCTCTCCGAAGCCAAATCCCTCGAACGCTGGGGGGAGGAATACGGCGAACCGAATCCAGAAAAATTCATTACCCCTCACACGGAATCCTATTTTAAATTATACGATCACCTATTGGAAGTCTACGGCCGGCTACGGTCGCGCTTGGAAGATCAGGGTTTGGTGTATCGGGGTTTGGCTTATCGGCATTTGCATGATCAATTAGATCAAGATAAAGCCTTGGCAAAATCTTTTAAGAAAATATATTTTGTTGGCTTTAATGCCCTGTCCAAAGGCGAAGAATCCATCATTCGCTTGCTCCTCAAACAAGGCATCGCGCAAACCCTTTGGGACGCGGATTCCTATTATGTCAAAAACCCTTTTCACCGGGCGGGCAATTGGCTACGGAATTATGCAGATATGGGCTCAACGGAATATTTATCCAATGGTCCCTTTCAATGGATGGGTCAGGATCTCTTGACAAATGCCAAAACAGTAAAGGTCCTCGGTATGGCGAATCCAAGCGCTCAAGTTTTTGTGGCGTTGGATATCATTCGTACTTGGCAACAAGCCTATGGCCAGGGCGAACAAGTAGCCCTTGTCCTCGGGGATGAAGCCTTACTAGATCAGGTGCTCTTGTATATTGGGGAGTTCAAAGATCGTCTGAACATCACGATGGGTTATTCCATTAAAAAGTCTTGGGCTTTTTCATTGATCCAATTGTGGTGGGAGCTCGGAAAACAAGAACCACAGGGTCGGTATTCGGCTTCGCTGTTTCAGCAGGTAATTTCCCATCCTTGGATTCAAGGCTATCTCATTAAAAAGAATTACGAATTGGGCCATTTGGTTCAATCGAACGATTTATATGTTCCTTCGGTTCGCCTAGACACCGCGAAATCACATGTGCCCTTGTTGAATCATTTGTTTTGTCAACATGCGGCTTCCTTAGCTGTGGTTTTAGGGAATTTAGCCTCCTTATTAGATGCCCTTTTAAAATCCCTGGCAGACAAGGACTGGGATGAGGAAGCACAGGCGATGAGTCAGGCGATTTCGGTGGTTCGGACCCTTATTAAAACCTTGGAAGGACGGGATGAATTGTCCTGGAAGAGTGGGAAGATGGTGTTGACGCAATTACTGCAGCAGCAAAAATTGACCTTCGAGGGCAACGAAATTCGGACCTTACACGTCATGGGTTTATTGGAAACCCGGACGCTTGATTTCGATCGGGTCATCGTGTTATCCATGAACGAGGGGAGTTTGCCTGGCACACGAAAGCGGGAAAGTTTGATTCCGGTGGATATTGCCAATATGAATGCCTTTGCCTTACCTACCTTTACGCAAGCAGATGCTGTGGCCTCGTATCACATACATCGTTTATTCCAAAGGCCGCTTGAGATCGTCATGTGTTATGTGCAGCCATCGGAAAAGTCGAGTATCAAAGAAATGAGTCGCTTTATTCGTCAATTGAAGTACGATTGGACAAAAAAGAACCCATTGATCGATTGGCAAGAACCGGAAATTAAATTTATTCATCCGGAGGCCTTGGAACGTATGGATTATTCCATTATTCCCCAAACGCCGGAGATGATGGATGAGATAAAAGCTAGCCTAGTGGAATATGGCCTATCTGCCTCAGGAATAGCCATGTTTGCTTCTTGTAGTTTACAGTATTATTACAATCAAATCAAGCGTTTGCGCAAGGAAAAGGACCAAGAAGAGGAAATGGGGGCGGATGTGTTTGGTACCTGGGTACATAAGGTGCTTGAATTGGTGGATAAGGAAGTGCTGGCAGATTATGCTGGGGATTATGACGAGGCCGGTTTGCAGGAGCGGATTCCGGGGAATTTGGATTATTTTTTGGAAAAGGCGATGTCCGACATTCAAAAAAGCGAGGGCAATTTTGAAATAGAAAAGGGCTTTAATTATGTGTTGAAGGAGGTGGCCAAAACGCTGTTGGAATCCTATTACCAACAAGATGCTTGGTCGAAACATGCTCGTTTATTAGAAGTAGAGATTTCATTGCCGACTCATATTCAAGTAGCTGTGGGGGATGAAAATCTTCAGGTGCGGGTGAATGGTCGGATCGACCGATTGGATTATGTCGGTTCTACCCTCCGGATTTTAGATTATAAAACGGGCAAAGTGGAGGCGAAGGATGTGGTTCCGAGTGAATTGGGCTTACGAAATGATGTATTGGAGGGGGATTTAAAGACGAAATTGATGCAATTATGGTTGTATAAATATTTATTAGCCAAAGAATTACAAAAACCCATCGGTTCCCGAAACGAAAAAATATCTAATTTTTTATTAAGTGATGTCAGCATCGAACCTGGGATTATTTCCTTTCGGAATTTGAATGCGGGGATATTAAGTGACGAGGCGACGGGTTTATGGTTTTCTGAAGGAGAAACTTGGGATCATTTCATCACCGAATCAGAAGCTATTTTAGGCGAATGGGTGCGTAAGATTTTGGATCCGGAAATGGTTTTTGAGAAAACGAAAGATGTGAAGGCTTGTTCTTTTTGTGATTTTAAACGGATATGCCAACGGGAAATTTAGCCCGCACATTTTCATGCCTCATCCAAAAGCCGTACTTTTGTTTTAAATTTTATAAACATGACATTTCAAGAAATCAACGAAAAAATCACAGCACTAGCTGCTCAAAAAGGCGGTCAAGGCGTTTCCTTTAAATTTGCATTCCCGACGGGCATCATCGTGGTGACTGGCGACGGAAAAGTCCTGAATGAAAATGCCGATGCGGATTGCACGATTGCGACTTCCGAAGAGGTATTTACTCAATTATTAAATGGAGATTTGAATCCTATGATGGCTGTGATGACAGGCAAAGTGAAGATATCTGGGGATATGACTGTAGCCATGAAACTTAATAATCTCCTTTAGTGGATTTTAAAGATACCATCATTGCCCTAGCGACGCCTTCGGGAGTCGGGGCGATCGGCGTAATCCGATTGTCCGGGGAGGAGGCGATTCGTCTCACGAATGAGGTATTTTTTCCAAAAGATTTAAGCAAACAAGCCAGTCATACGATTCATTACGGGCGCATTGAAGCGCATGGAAACGTATATGATGAGGTGTTGGTTAGTTTATTTATCGGTCCACATTCCTATACGAAGGAACATGTGATTGAAATTTCCTGCCATGGTTCGCCATTTATACAAGAGCGGATTATCCAGTTGTTCGTAGAAAAAGGCGCTCGTTTAGCGAAGCCGGGGGAATTTACCCAGCGAGCTTTTATGCATGGGGCCTTTGATTTAGCGCAGGCGGAGGCGGTGGCGGATGTGATTGCAGCGGATTCTTTGGCCGCGCAGCAGGCAGCTTTACATCAATTACGCGGAGGTTTTTCCAAAGAATTAGCGCTCTTGCGCGAACAATTAATTCATTTTGCGTCTTTGATTGAACTTGAATTGGATTTCGGGGAAGAGGATGTGGAATTTGCGGATCGGAAGGATTTAGAGGCCTTGGTTTCGGCTTTATTGACCGCCATCAATCCCTTGGTGGATAGTTTCAAAACGGGCAATGCCATACGAAATGGCGTGGCTACGGTGATAGTGGGCAAACCCAATGCTGGTAAATCCACGCTTTTAAATGCCTTATTGAACGAAGAGCGTGCGATTGTGTCGGACATTGCCGGTACGACGCGGGATAGTTTGGAGGATCAATGGACACTAGGGGGTATCAAATTCCGCTTGGTGGACACGGCCGGATTGCGGGAAACCGAGGATGTGATCGAGGCGATGGGGGTGGAGCGGACGCAGGCCTGGGTGAAAAAGGCGCAGGTGGTTTTATATATGGTGGATGCAATACAGGAATCAACGGCATCCTTGCGGGAGGCATTGGATAAATTAGGATCCTTGGAAATTCCTTTATTGCTCATTTTAAATAAGGTAGATCAAATATCTGCGGAGGCTTTGGCTACTTGGCGTTCCGAATGGCCTGATATGGTTTTTATTTCGGCCAAAAATAAGGTTGGATTAGCGGATTTGGAGCAAGCGCTATTGGACCAAGTGGGCATTCATCACGTTTCATCAAACGCGACTTTGGTCACGAATGTCCGACATTATCAACATCTATTACAAACTCAAACAACCCTTCTTTCTGTCCTCTCCGGACTACAAAAAGGCCTCACAGGGGATTTAATCGCCCAGGAACTGCGTTATGCGCTGCATGATTTAGGGGAGATTACGGGGCATATTTCCAATGATGATTTGTTGAAGAACATCTTTGGGAAATTTTGTATCGGCAAGTAACAACCACTGTGATTTCGGTAAAGAATCCTTTGTATCAGAAAAAAAATCAACGAATCAAGAGGAAGATTGATCCAAATCAAATATCTTTCCTACCTTCTATCCAAGTAAAAGATCATCATGAAATCTTTGGCCATTGCCTTTCTATGCCTTTCGTGTATACATGTATATGCATTGGATACCCCTAAAAAGCCCAATATCATTTTCATCCTTGCGGATGATTTAGGCTATATGGATCTTGCCTGTTATGGGAATCCCTATAACGAAACCCCTCATTTGAACGCATTGGCTCAGAATGGGGTGCGATTTACTCAGGCTTATGCAGCGAGCACCGTTTGTTCTCCTTCCCGCGCAGCCATCATGACGGGCCTTCATCCAGCTCGTTTAAAATTGACTAATTTTTTGGTAGGTAATCGAACGGAAGAGGATTCACCTTTATTGCCCGCCCCGTGGACGACCTATTTGGCTTCCAAGGAAATTACCTTAGCCCAACGATTAAAAGCATTAGGATATCAAACCGGAATGATCGGAAAATGGCATTTAGGTTCTGGCGATAGCCTCGCCCCCTGGAATCGAGGCTTTGATTATTCGCGGATGATCGGTAAAAATGGCTTAGATTATTATAATTACGGAATCTTTGAAGATAGTTTTCAACAGGTTTTTGAAGACAAGGGAGAACGCTACATGACGGATAAATTAAGCGATTATGCCGTCGAGTTCATAGCTAAACAAACGGATTCCAAACCCTTTTTCATGTATATGTGCTATTCGGCACCTCATGTTTTCATTGTTCCCCAAGCCACGAAATTGAATAAGTATTTCATGAAATACGAGAAATTTAAGGGCAAATATAATCCCTATTATGCCACCATGGTCGAAAGCATGGATGATGGCGTGGGTCGAATCATGGAGTCTTTGAAGAAACAAGGGCTACTGAAAAATACCTTGGTGATTTTTGCCTCGGACAATGGCGGTGTGGGTTTGCCTGAATTAGGGCCGATACCCACCCAAAATGATAGCTTGAGAAAATGGAAGGGACATGTCTATGAAGGGGGTATTCGGATTCCGACCCTCATGTTTTGGGAAGGCAAGATTTTACCCAAACAAGTCAATGATACCTATTTCATGAATACAGATTATACGGCTACGATTTTAGATTTGTTGGGCCAAAAATCCCCCGAGCTTACCGACGGAATCAGCCTATGGCCCATGATCAATAAACCATCGCTAAAAGATCAATCGAGGCCTTTATTTTGGCATTATCCACATTTCTCGAACCAATTAGGTCGTCCGGCTGGCGCTGTTCGAGTTGGGGATTGGAAGCTTGTGGATAATTTTGAGTTATCGAAACTTGAGTTATATAATTTAAAAGAGGATGTCGGCGAACGCCACGATGTTGCCAAGAATTTTCCTGCCAAACGTGATGAATTACATCGTTTATTAATCGATTGGCGACAAAAAGTTCAGGCAAATATGCCGATAAAGAAATAGTCAATCTTAATCGAAACTCGGGATTTTTAAATATTCCCCATTTTTCAGCGCCGATTGATGGGCAATGATCCCGGGTGCAGTATAGGCCAAGGATTCGTAAATATTGATCACCGGTGGACGATGCGCTAAAACAGCGCTAATAAATTCGTGCGTGATAAAGCTATGCGAACCATCATGTCCACTGTCATGACGCAGGGCCTCGGGCAAAAGTGCTGTATTCCACCAAAGCGGTTGGGCATATTTTTCTACTCGGTTTTCCTTGATTTGAAAACCCCCATCGTCCTTCCCGATTTTTTCACCTATATGAATGAGTGTATGTTCTTTGGACTCCGAAGCGGATGAAATAAAACTCATTTTTTCTCCGCGCCATTCGGCTCTTTCAGCATTTCGTAAGGCTCCTTTCCAGTTGACCTCCACCCGAAATGGATGCTGCTTATTCGTTTGAAAAAATGCGGTTTCATTCCAAAATGGATTACGATATGGGTTATTGGCCAATTCAGGACTTTGGTCACCCCATCCCAAGGCACTCACGCTGGTCAATCTTTCTCCCGTTACTGAGATCAAAAATGCGGTACAATGCGTCGGATACAACATCGGCGGAAGTCCGTGGCGCCACGTAGGTTTTTTATTTTCTTCAAACCACAGGGTCTCTAATCCAGGATGGTTGTATTCGGCTGCTGCGCTAAAAATTTCACCAAAAGCCCCTTCTTGATACATTTTCCGAACGGATATCGTGTTTTGACGAAAATAACTCGTTTCTGCCATCATATAAAACAAGCCTGTTTTTCGGACTGCCTCACGTAATAGATGGCATTCCTCGATGCTCATCGCAGCCGGAACCGCACATAATACATGCTTTCCAGCTTGTAATGCTTCCAATACATGACGGGCATGATCTGGTGCAGGTGTGGCAATGAACACCGCGTCGATTTTGGGATCTTTCAATAAATCCCGCATGGAAGGATAGCTTTTGGAACAGGCATACACCTTCATTAATTTCTCTCGTCGATCAGTACGTAAATCACTGACGGCTTCTACGACGCAATTTGGATGTTGGTGAAATTGAAATTCCGCCCCAAAACGACCTCCAATGATTCCAATTCGTACTTTATTTTCTGATTCCTGAAAAGATGTAACAGGTATCAATAGCGCCCCTAGTACACCCGTTCCCGCCTTTTGAATAAAATGGCGACGTGATGGCTCAGCGGCCTCGAAGAAATTTTTCATGGAAATGCTTAGTCAATAGGTTTAAGATTCCCAAAAATAGAAGAATTAATCAGATTTATAAGATGTCCAACAAATCCTTAAATTGAAATCCATTTTCCAAGCGATCCTTGCTCAATTTATGGTATTCCACCAAGCCCCACAACACAAATTCCTTTAGAAAATAAATATCCTCCGGCAAAGTTGTCCCTTGGTATTTTTCGATCAAAGCCGTTAAAGGTTTCACCGAATCGAGCGTGTCTTGGTATTCCTTGTCAGTACAATCATCCAAAAGTACCAAGCCTCCCTCCGCAAAAATTGACTCCATCAATGTCGAATAAGGTGTTACGGCGTTTTGCTTATTTAATTTTTCGATCTTCGGGAAAAGGGTAGGAAATAGGCGTTGGATCGCACTGCCGATCAATTGCTGCGCCACAAATGCCGCCCCCTCTTGCTCCCCTTCATAGACCAATTCCACCTTGCCCGTGATGGCCGGAACGATGCCCATGAAATCTGACAAACGAACGTTGGTTTTGTCTAAGCCGGCCAACAAAGCCCTTCTTTCCGCCGTACTCATCAAATTTTCCAAGGCCGAAATACTCATCCGCGCACTTACACCACTTTTATTGTCGATGTACTCACTTTCCCGCGCCTCAAAACTAATCTGCTCCAACATGTCCCGCGCCAAAGAAGGCACATAGACCATTTCCTCTTGAATCGGATCTAGTTTGGCTTCTTGGGCCGAAATTTTCCGAGCAATCTCGATCGTCGCCGGATAATGCGTCAATATCTGCGAACCTATCCGGTCCTTCAATGGTGTCACAATACTGCCTCGGTTCGTATAGTCTTCCGGATTCGCTGTAAAGACAAATTGTACATCCAAAGGCATGCGCACCTTAAATCCACGGATTTGAATATCACCTTCTTGTAAAATATTGAAAAGCGCCACTTGAATACGCGCTTGTAAATCAGGAAGTTCGTTGATTACGAAAATGCAACGATTCGCCCGTGGAATCATCCCGAAATGAATCACTCGGTCATCCGCATAAGACAATTTTAAATTGGCCGCCTTAATCGGATCCACATCACCGATTAAATCCGCCACGGTCACATCTGGTGTAGCTAATTTTTCAAAAAATCGCCCAGAGCGGGGCAACCAAGCGATCGGGCAATCATCGCCTTTCTCGTTTATTAAATCCTTCGCAAAACGAGAAATTGGGGCCAATGGGTCATCATTAATCTCCGATCCGGCTACGAATGGAATGTATTCGTCCAATAAGTCCACCATCAATCTCGCCAAACGAGTTTTTGCCTGTCCACGTAAACCCAATAAATTAATGTGATGTTTGGATAAAATCGCTCGTTCTAATTCCGGGATGACTGTATTTTCAAATCCATGAACGCCCTCGAACACGGGTTCGCCTGCCTTAATTTTGGCACGCAAATTTTGCCTTAATTCTTCTTTGATACTTTTTGATTCGTATCCTGATTTTTTAAGGGCGCCTAAGGTGCTGATATTGGGTTGGTTCATCTTATTTTATTCGTTTTTTTCTATTGTTTTCGTAATCTTCAAAAATCATTTCGCCTAAGCCTTTCAAGCCCGTGTAAAAAGCCTTTCCTTGGTTCGCCTCCGTAAATGCATTCACAAATTTCTGTAAATACGAATCTCGGGCAATCATAAAGGTTGTGATGGGAATATGTAATTTTCGGGCTTGTTGGGCCTGCGTATAGCATTTCTCCACGATGTATTCATCTAAGCCATTGCTATTCATGTAATAGGTGCCGTCTTTTTCTTTGACGCAACTCGGCTTCCCATCCGTAATCATAAAAATTTGCTTATTCGTATTCCGCTTTCTACGTAAAATATCCATGGCCAATTGAAGCCCCGCCACCGTATTCGTATGATAAGGCCCCACTTTTAAATAGGGGAGGTCTTGAATCGAGATGGTCCAGGCATCATTTCCGAATACCAAAATATCCAAGGTGTCTTTCGGATAGCGTGTCGTAATTAATTCCGCAAGTGCCATGGCGACTTTTTTCGCAGGGGTAATGCGATCTTCGCCATATAAAATCATACTATGGCTGATGTCGATCATCAGGACAGTGCTCATTTGGGATTTAAACTGGGAATCCTCGACGATTAAATCCGATTCATGTAGTTCAAATTCCCCGATGCCATGATTGATTTGTGCATTCTTTAGACTTTCGGTCAGTGATATTTTTTCCAAAGAATCCCCGAAATGATAATCCCGAAATTCACCTGTATGTTCGTCGCCTGCGCCGGATTGTTTGGTTTTATGATTGCCGGCTCCACTTTTTTTGAGATCTCCGAAGATGGTATCGAGGGCTTGTTGGCGTATCGCCCGCTCCGTCTTCGCCGTAATTCCCAAACCGCTACTTCCATCCTCCCGCGTTTCATCGCGGATATAACCTCTTTTCTTTAAATCTTCAATGAAATCGTCGATCGTATAGTGTTCATCCGTGAGTTCATATTCCTTATCTAATTCCCTCAACCAGTCGATGGCCTCGTCAAAATCCCCGGAAGTATGAACGATTAATTCTTTGAATATGGCAAATAACTTATCAAAAGGGGATTGATTCGGTGCTTCATATGCTTTAAAATAAAATCCCTTTTTGTTTTCGTTTTTCATGCCTTAAAAATACGAGGTAAAATGTATAAATTGACAACCCATTTACTTATCTATTTGTTCAAATAATTTATAATTTTTCGTGCCAACTTTCATCACCGTTCGATTTTTACGTTTCTCCGGTTTTTGGGCTAAACGAAATGCCTTCGCCCTCATGGGAAAATCGCTGGTTTCTTCCTGGCAAGCGCCCGGTTTGCTTTTTGCAAAACACCTCGGAAGTGGAGCGGGAAATGGGTTCTCCATTTGGCCTGATTTTTCGACCTACGCGTGGATAGGGGTGTGGGAAAGGTCGGCAGATGCGGATGAGTTTTTTGAAAAAGATGCCCGTTGGATCGAATTAAGCAAAGAATCTACCTCCATCGCGGGTTGGGATGGCGAGGCGATTCGTGCCCATGGAACTTGGAATGGCTTGAATCCTTTTGTAATATCGGACGATGCCACCTGGGAAGGTCGTGTCGCGGTGATTACGCGCGCGTCGATTCGTTGGTCCCAAGCTTGGCGTTTTTGGTGGAATGTCCCGTCCTCGAGTAAGCATATGGAAAATCGAGCAGGTTTACTTTTTGCCAAAGGCGTAGGGGAGTTTCCCCTCACGGAACAGGCCACCTGTAGTTTATGGGAAAGCGCGGCGCATATCGACGCATTTGCTTATAAAAGCAAGGAACATAGCCCGATGATTAAAAAGACGAGGCAGTTTAATTGGTACAAGGAAGAAATGTTTGTCCGCATGAAAGTCCTGCGTACTTTATGATTTTCTTAGCGAATCGCTTCGATGCCCCGGGTTTTGGTCCGTATCCGAATCGCGTCCTGTACATCATAGACGAAGATTTTTCCGTCGCCTACATTGCCCTCGGAGGCATTATCCAAAATCACATCTAGGCATTTTTCCAAATTTTCATCCGATACCACACAGATAATCATGACCTTAGGAAGTAAAATCATGGATTTTTCGGTGCCCCGATAGATTTCCGAATAACCTTGTTGGAGCCCCGCCCCCTTCACCGGAATCACGGTCATACAAGGGATATTTGCTTCAATGAGGCCTTTTTGAATCGCCTTTAATTTCGATGGTTTTACAATAGCTTCTACCTTTTTCATATGTTCAGCGATTATTCAAATGTTGTGTATGCTTCTACTCCAAATTCCACGGCATCGATTCCCGCCGACTCAGCCTTATGACTCAAACGAATACCCATGGTTCTTTTTAATACATGAAATATACCAAATGTCAGCACAAAAGAAAAGATACTGATCACGCTGACTCCGATGAGCTGAGTCACTACTTGTGCAGACTCACCCGTGAAAAATAAACCATTTTTCTCCGAAAATAATCCCACGGCTACTGTTCCAAAGAACCCATTCACCCCGTGTACCGCAATGGCACCGACTGGATCGTCGATTTTCATTTTGTCAACGACCACCACCGCCATATCCACAATCGTTCCGGCGATTAGTCCTATAAATAAAGCGCTCGTTGGACTCACCACATTGCACCCCGCCGTAATCGCCACTAAACCAGCTAAAACTCCATTGATCACCATCGTAATATCTACTTTCTTATAGCGTAAAAAAGTATAACAAATCGTGGCAATTCCTCCCATGGCTGAGGCCAAAAAGGTATTGGTAGCTACCGTTCCGATCAATTCCCATTTACCCACCGCGCCTAAGGTAGAACCTGGGTTAAAGCCGAACCAACCAAACCACAAGATAAACGCTCCCACCGCAGATAGGGTTAAATTATGTCCTGGAATGGCATTGATACTGCCATCCTCATTATATTTTCCTAAACGAGGTCCTAAAACAATCGCTCCGGCTAAGGCAGCAAAACCGCCCATGGCATGAACGGCTGCGGAACCTGCGAAATCATTGAAGCCACGAAGGGCGAGCCAACCGTTTGGATTCCAAACCCAGTTCGCCGCCAATGGATACATGAAGGCACAGAAAATCGTAACGAATACAGCATATGACCACATTTTCATGCGTTCAGCTACTCCGCCGGACACGATGGAAATGGCGGCAACGGCAAAGCCCATTTGAATAAACCAAAATAATCGATTCGAAACAGTAAGACCCAAGCCTAAATCACCATCCGTGATTCCTAGGTCGAACGCCCACCAGCCATTGGATTTCCCATAAGCGATGCCGAAACCGACAACAAAAAAAGCGATGCCACCAAATAAAATGTCTATCATGACTTTGGCGATAATGCTGACAGCGTTTTTGGAACGTACAAATCCTGCCTCTAATAGGGCAAAACCTCCTTCCATTTGAAAGATAAGTGCGGCGCATAAAGCAACCCAAACTGAATCAATGGCGTGTGTTAATTCGACTTGCTGAGCAGCAAGTGAGGCAGTTTCATTCATGGTTTTGTTTCGTATATAATGCTTGTTAGACAAAAATAACCAACCATTTGGATTTCTTAGCATTTTGGCTGAAATTTAATCGAATTCTAAACCTGAGCCATTCGAAATATGAAATACCTGATTTTTTGTGCAAGCCTATTTTTGTCTTTTTTATCTTTTGCCCAAAAACCGGCGCTGATTCCCATACCCCAACAAGCTGAATATCCCCAAGGCTCTTTCCAAATTCCTTTCCAATTAAACATTTCAGGTCCTCAGATTCCTCAATTAAAAGCGGCCTATGCTTTATTAGAAAATCGTTTGTCGCAAAATGCCCAAAAAAAAATCACGTGGATCAGTGACCAAGGAATTCCTGGAAAATTAGCCCATATCCAATTCCAAGTCCTTAAAAACCAAAATCCAGCCCTAGGCGCCGAGGGGTATACACTGCAAGTAAATACTAAGGGAGTCCTGATTCAGGCAAATCAAGCCGCAGGTTTATTTTATGGGATTCAGACTTTGTATCAATTATTACCTAAAGAAATCGAAGCCAAACAAGCACAGGCATCTGTGAAATGGATGATTCCATTTGCGAAAATCCAAGATGTTCCTCGCTTCGCTTGGCGTGGAATGATGTTCGATGTCTCGCGGCATTTTTTTACGAAACAACAAGTCAAGCAGTTCATCGATGAAATGGTGGCCTACAAATACAATCTTTTACATTTACACTTAACAGATGATGAGGGTTGGCGCATCGAGATCAAATCCTTTCCGAATTTGACAAAAAAAGGGGCATGGAATGTTCCTAAAATCGGTCGCTTCACTGAGTTTTCTAAACCTGAGCCAAATGAACCGCGCACCCAAGGTGGCTTTTTTACCCAAGACGATATTCGGGAACTCGTGGCTTATGCCAAAGATCGCTTCGTGGATATTATGCCCGAAATCGATGTTCCAGGTCATTCCATGGCCGCTATTGCTTCGTATCCGGAACTTTCATGTACGCCCGAGGCGGTGAATTATCAGGTGATTTCGGGAGAGCCTTTCATCGACTGGTCTACGGGTCATGCCATTGCCTTACAGGATAATACGCTTTGCCCGGCAAATGAAAAAGTGTATACCTTTTTAGATAAGGTATTTACCGAAGTGGCATCCTTGTTTCCATTTGAATATATTCATATGGGAGGCGATGAATGTCCAAAGAACTATTGGGATAAAAATCCACAAATTCAGGCAATGCGAATCAAGGAAGGCTTGAAAAATTCGCAAGAAGTTCAAGCATTTTTCACCCGACGCTTAGAGAAAATCATAACGTCCAAAGGGAAAAAAATGATGGGTTGGGACGAAATTTTAGAAGGTGGTGGTTTACCTAAAAATACAGCTGTCATGTCTTGGCGTGGGATTGCTGGGGGAGTTCAAGCGGCAAAAGATGGCCATCAGGTCGTCATGACACCGAATTCGAATGTATATGTCGATTTAATGCAGGGCGATGCGATCATCGAGCCGCCCGTATATGAGACAGTTCGTTTGAAAGATTCCTATGCTTTTAATCCAGTTCCGGAAGGGGTGGATGCGCGATTAATAAAAGGGGGACAAGCGAATTTGTGGTCGGAGCAATTATTCACCTATCGCCATTTGCAATACATGTTATACCCAAGGGCTTGGGCCATTGCTGAAGATTTGTGGTCAGATCAGCCAAATAAAAACTGGGATTCATTTACAAAAAGGGTAGAGGCGCATTTTGAGCGCTTTGATCAAGCGGAGAAAAAATATGCGCGAAGTATGTATGATCCTATTTTTGCTTTTGAGAAAAATGCGCAGGGTCGGATTATGGTGGATATGAAGTCGGAGGTGAGTGATTTGTCTTTGCACTATAGTTTTGATCATTCTTATCCGGATGCTTTTTATCCTGCGGTTTCTGGGAAAATTGAAGTGCCCAAAGATGCAGTAGAAATGAAAGTGATAAGTTATCGGGGCGGTAAGCCCATGGGTCGGATGATCAGTTTTCCTATAGTTGAAATGAAAAAACGAATTAAATAATGGTTATTTACGGAGTTACTTTTTTAGGTGCTTGCTACATCATAGGCCAATTAATCGGGGATTATTTAGCGAAATTATTGGGGGTTCAGGCGAATGTCGGCGGGGTCGGTTTCGCCATGTTATTGCTCATCGTGTTTCATGATTTTTTACACAAAAGGCATTTTTTTCCAGCCGAATCAGAAAAAGGAGTTTTGTTTTGGAGTCAAATGTACATTCCCGTGATTGTGGCCATGTCCGCCACCCAAAACGCAGCTTTGGCGATTAATTCAGGAGTTTTAGCTCTGTTAGCCGGCATTATCCCCGTTTTGATGTGCTTTGCTTGCATTCCATTGATCAGTAAATTGTCAAACAAAAACCTGAGCGCCGATGGAAATTCTCTATAAGTTTTTAGATAAAAATGCGCTCATTGTCGCCTTCGTCACCGTGGGAGGAATTATGTATTTGGGCGAGCTGATTTCTAAGTATGTGCTACGTAAAAAAATACCGGGTTCGGCGGTGGCGATCTTTTTAGGTTTGGTCTTTGCGTATATGGCTGGGATTAATTCGGGTGGTGAAAAGGGTTTGGCAGATATCAAGGGATTTTCTGGAATGTCTTTATTAGGCGGTTCGATGTTTCGTGATTTTGCGATTGTTTCCACGGCGATGGGGGCAAGTTTTTTGTTGATCAAACGGACGGGTTGGGTCGGCGTTTTATCCCTGTTTTTGGGCATTTTTGTTTCCTTTATTGGGGGAATGGCTTTGGCCTGGATGTTTGGATATCAGGATGCGAAAAGCTTGGCGACCATCGGTGCCGGCGCCTGTACCTTTATTGTAGGTCCTGTGACAGGTGCTGCGGTGCAAGCGAGTTCGGATGTCATCGCTCTTTCGATCGCAGCTGGAGTGGTTAAATCGATTTTGGTGACGATTGGGACACCTTGGTTGGCCCCTTATATAGGTCTCAATAATCCCAATACGGCCATGATTTATGGAGGTATGCTGGGAACGACCTCGGGGGTTTCAGCGGGTTTAGCCGCCACAGACCCTGCCTTGGTGCCTTATGGCGCGCTGACCGCCACCTTTTATACGGGTTTAGGTTGTTTATTATGTCCTTCTGTTTTATACCTATTATTAGAAAAATTACTATGAAAAAAATCTTGTTCCTTCTTTTGATTGTTAGTACGGTGCACGCGCAGAGCTTTGAAAAAAAGACGTATGCAGATGCTGCGGGGCATGTTTTGCCGTATCAAATTTTGATGCCTACGAATTATGATCCCACGGTGAAATACCCCGTGATTTTAGTCCTTCATGGAGCGGGTGAGCGGGGTGATGACAATATGGCGCAGATGAAATACGGGGCTCCTGTTTTTTTAAATGCAGAAAATCGCGAAAAATATCCGGCGATTGTCATTTTTCCACAATGTGCAAAGGATTCGTATTGGTCTTCGGTGACGATTGATCGTACGACAAAGCCGACGACCTTCTTGTTTAATTATACCTCCGAGGCTAATTGGCCGCTCCAGTCTGCCGTGGATTTGGTGAAGTCCTTCGTCAAAGAAAAGAAGGCGGATAAGAAACGTTTGTACATCATGGGTCTTTCCATGGGTGGCATGGGGACGATGGAAGCTGTTTCACGTAATCCAAAATTATTTGCGGCGGCCATGCCTATTTGTGGCGGAGCGGATTTGACCTTCGTAAAAAAATATGCGAAAAAATTACCTTTTTGGGTGCATCATGGTGATGCGGATGCAGTCGTTCCGGTGAAGCATTCTCGGGAATTAGTGGAGGCGCTAAAATCCGCAGGGGCCGACGTAACCTATACAGAATACCCAGGGGTGAACCATAATTCATGGGATAATGCCTTCGCACAAGCCCAATTGTTGCCTTGGTTCTTCTCGCAAAAAAAATAAGCGATGCTGATTTCCATCCTATTTTCCCTATTCCTGCAGGTACTACCTGTGGGAATTTTTAATATCTCGGGGGCAAGTACTGCCTCGACGACCAATTATTTGTCCGTCAAAAAAGGATATGCGATGTCCTATGACGGCCAACAAGGTAGGGCCAACTGGGTCGCTTGGACCTTGACTTCCCAAGATATCGGTGAGGTTCCTCGAAGCAACAAGTTCAGGCAGGATGATTCCATGCCACGCAGTTTTTTGATCGCGGATGAACAAGATTATAAATACACAGGCTATGACCGAGGGCATCTTTGTAATTCGGAGGATCGAACGGGCACCTATTTTTTAAATGAAGAGACTTTTTTGATGTCGAATATGTTGCCGCAAACCCCTCAATTAAATCGGGGACCCTGGGAACGATTAGAGGCTTATTGTCGGAAACTGGCCAAGCGGGGTCAAAAATTAGTCATTTATGCGGGGGGGATTGGTTCTAAAGATCGTTTAGGATCTACTCGAATTCCGATTCCGGCCTATTGTTGGAAAGTGATTTATACCCCCGAAAAAACCTGGTGCTTATTATTTCCGAATGAACATGACTTGCATCCAAATTGGCAAAGCTATTCGGTTTCGAAAGCCCAATTGGAAAAAATGACCGGTTATCGTTTTCCATAAAAAAAGCCCGTTTGATCGGGCTTTTCATTTATTTCAATAAGAATTCGATGAGTTTTTTTCCAGCTTGGAAATTTTCAAATTCCAAAGGCGTTCGCCGATTATTTACATATTCATTGTACAACCAAGGATCTCCCAAGGCATAAACTTTCCCTTTTCCTACTTGGGCTACAGCCATCACATCGGCTCCTTGAAGTTTTAAAATCGATTTTGCGGTTTTACTTAATTTCAATTGCGTGATTTCTTTGATATAAATCTTTTTCAATGGGGAGAAAATCGGGGTTCCTTCCGGAATGTATACGGCCCCTTGCTCCCAATTTTTGCCTTGAACAAAATTCAAATTGGGCGCCACGAATTCGATCCCGAAACGTTTGGCCAATTCATTGAACTTCGGGATTTCACAATTCGTCGTATCATTCGCTAACAACACTAAATTTCCTCCGGCCTTTACCCATTTCTCGATTTCATCGATGTCGTTTTTTGCTACATAATTCGGTTTCGCTGTTTCTTTTGGACTATCTGGATCCACAATAATGTACACGGAAGCTCCTTTTAAATTCGCTAGCGTAGGAGCGGAACCCAAGGTGTCCAAGCTTGCACCTAATTGCTCGAACTGAATGCCCAATTGATTAAAGCCCGAATCCTTCCGATCATCCCACGTATAATGGAAGCGCTCCATTTTGCCGGATTTGGTTTTGCGGTATTCATGATTAAAATAATAATCCAATACCACTTTTTTGCCTTTACCCAATGCTAATTCAGGAGCAATTTCCATTTCCAAACTCGCCATGATAAACGGCGCTGCGCCCTTTAAATCATCTGTTTTCAATGGCTCACTCAAATAATAACCATAAGAACCATCCCGGTAGGGCGTTCCGCCTAGGCCACCCACGCTAACGGTTTTCTCTAAATGAATATAACCTTGTGCATCCTTCTTGATAAATTGACTTAAAATTCCTTGGTAGGCCTTTTGGGCAGCAATTCGGTAATTGGTCGCTAAATAGCCTTTCCGAACGCCTTTAGCGAAGGCATATACGTACATGTTATTACACGAAGCTTCGAAATAATTCCCTTCCCGACCCGGGAAATTCGTCAACTGATACCACAAGCCGGTTTTAGCATCTTGGTATTTTAATAGGGAAGAAGACAAGCGATTTAATTGCGTAATTAATTGTGCTCTTTTCGGATGATTTTGAGGGACATAATCGAGTACATCGACTAAGGCCATTACGTACCATCCCATCGCCCGACCCCAAAAATTGGGTGATTGCCCCGTGCTTTTATTCGCCCAAGGCTGCTTGCGCTCATGGTCAAAGGCGTGGTATAAAAGACCCGTTTTAGGGTCTAATGCACCTTTTTCCATGAGTTCAAATTGCTTAAAAATGTCATCCCAATGATCCTCTCCCACGATATTCGAATATTCGGCATAAAAGGGCTCCAACATATACAGGCCATCTAACCACATCTGATCTGGATAGCGATCTTTATGCCAAAAACCACCTTGTTTGGTTCGCGGTTGGGTCGCAATTTGTTTGGCCAAAAGATCCGCGGCCTTTTTGTATTTCTCGTCGCTTAATTCTTGGTATAAATAGAGCAGCATCCGCCCCGTCGTGATATTATCCGAATTAAATTCAGCAGGCTTATAGGTTCTGATGTCGCCATTGGGATTCACAAAGCGATTTATGTCTTTTTGTATGTAATTGAAATAGGTGGCATCCCCTGTGCGCTGATACACCATTTCTAAGGCCTTTAAAAACAGGCCTTGTTCATAATCCCAACCCGCAGGTTTGCCTAATTTTACTTGGATCGAATCCGCATGCGTGTGTATGAGTGATTCGGCCATTTGAACCGAATAAGGCTTATTTTGTGCCCAAAGGCTCATTCCGCTTAGGAAAATTAGGGCTGTAAAAATTGCTTTCATATTAACGTAGGTCTTTAATTTCAGAAAAATCCATGTCGGTGTAATCCTTGTTTTCTCCCGCCATTCCCCAAATAAAGGAATAGGCTTTCGTGCCTGCGCCACTGTGCACGGACCAAGAGGGTGAAATAATCGCTTGATGATTATGAACCCACATATGTTTGGTGGCGGTCGGTTCGCCCATCAAATGCAATACGGCATGGGCCGGATCTACGTCGAAATATAAATAGGCTTCCATCCGACGGTCATGTACATGAGATGGCATTGTATTCCAAATGGAACCCGGTTCTAAAATGGTAAGACCCATGACCAATTGGCACGACTGAATTCCTTCCGCATGAATGTATTTATAAATCGTCCGGTGATTCGATGTTTCCAAAGTTCCCAAAGTCACCGTAGCCACGGCGTCTTTTTCCAATTTTACATTCGGATAGGTCGCATGCGCTGGGGAAGATAGGATATAAAATAAGGCTGGGGAATCGGCTGATTTAGAGCTGAATGTAACTTCTTTGGTGCCTTTTCCAAGGTACACGGCGCTCAATTTACCGATATGGAAGGATTCGCCATCGGCCGTAACGGTTCCTTCGCCGCCTACGTTGATGATGCCCATTTCCCTACGTTCCAAAAAGTAATTCGCCTTTAATTTATCGGGATTTTGGAGACTCAGGGTTTTATTTACGGGTTTAGCCCCACCGATGATCATCCGATCGTAAATGGTGTAGGTCAGTTGAATATGGTCATCTGAAAAAATATGTTCGATCAAAAATAGATCGCGTAATTGCTCGGTTGTGAAGGTAGAAACTTCATTTCTACTCGCCTCAAATCGATAGTCCATAGGTATAGTTTTTAGGTTTACAAAGGTCTTTATTGTCTTAATCTACTCAAATTTAGCCTATCTTTGTCTGTTATTTTAATAAGATGAACGATTTAATTCAGACATTAAGGGCATTTGGTTTTCAATTACATCCCTTGGCTGATTTTGGTTTGGCGCATTATTATCATGCAGAGCGCGATATGATGATCCAACTCGTTCCTTTGGCTTCTTTTCAGGAAATCCAACAACAGAATCTGACGCATGATTTTCAACAAAATATAAGCCAATTGCGTTCCCAATACAGCACCCTTATTCGGATTTGGGAAGACGTTTGGATGCATAAAAAAGCTTGGATTATTCGTTTTTTAGCATCCAAATTTGAAAGGCCAACATCAGTTTTTGCACGTGACACCCGCATCGTGGAAATTTCGAAGGACTTGGCGGAATCTTTTATGGCAGAGAATCATTTGTTGGGTTTTCTGTCCGGCAGCCGCTATTTTGCCTGTATCGTACCACCGCATCGTCATTTTAGGATCAAAGATTGTCGCTATTGGCAGGCTGAAAATCCCTTGATTATGGTAGCGATTTTTGGTCCAGTGCGACATTTGACAAGGGGTAATTTGGCAGGTCAGGCCTCGGGGGAATTAATTCAGGTGGCGACGGACCCAAGCGTTCGATGCGTCGGTGGATTAAGTAAATTGATTTCTCATTATGCCAAAGAAACACTCGTCGATAATATGATGACCTATGCTGATTTGGAATGGAGTGAGGGAAATGCTTTTCGACAAATTGGATTTGTGCCGGAGGAGCTAAGTTCCCCTTTGTATTTTTCTCATCATGAAGGGGCTATGCGGAAAATATGTAAAACGCAGGAAGGTGCCTTGGCCTGTAATTCGGGAAATTTAAAAATGCGAATTTCTTTTTAGGATGGATAAAAAGCCTTTATATGTGATTTTGGGTCCTACGGCGAGTGGAAAAACGGCCTTGGCGGTCGCATTGGCTCGAATGATTCAAGGAGAAATCATTTCGGCGGATTCTCGACAAATTTATCGGGGTCTCAATATCGGGACAGGGAAAGATTTAGCAGAATATAGCCAAGGTGGTAAATTGGTAGATTATCATGTAATTGATATTTTGGATGTGGGCGAAGCCTATTCCGTGGCGCATTTTCAGAAGGATGCATTTGATGCGATGGAGCTGATCGATTCGAAAGCTCATGTTCCGATTTTATGTGGAGGTAGCGGATTGTATTTGGATGCGGTATTAAATCAATATGCTTTTTCTAAGCAAGCTCCTTTTATTCCGGAGCCTTTGATTTTGGATCGCCCTACGCGGGTTTTTGGATTAAATCCTCCGGTGGAATTGCGTCGAGAACTTTGTGCTCATCGGTTATTAGCTCGTTTAGAGGAAGGTTTGGTTGAGGAAGCGGAGGGTTTGTTGGCCCAAGGGGTATCGGCGGAAGATTTGATTTGGATGGGTTTGGAATATAAATGGTTGACATTATTGCTTCGGAAGGAAATCAGCTACGAGGAATTTGTGAGGAATTTGACCGTAGCGATCCAACAATTTGCCAAACGCCAAATGACTTTTTTTCGAAAAATGGAAAGGTCGGGGATTGATATTCAATGGATTCCATTTGAATTAAGCCTATCTGAAAAATTAGCTTGGATTCAAGCACGATTATAATTTCCATGTTTTTCTGATTTTTTGGTTGCATAAAAAGTATTTTATATCTACTTTTGCAATCTCTTAAGGAGACAGAGAGTTGGCAGAGTGGTCGATTGCGGCAGTCTTGAAAACTGTTGACTGTTACAGGTCCGGGGGTTCGAATCCCTCACTCTCTACAGAATGAAAAGCGAAACAGATGTTTCGCTTTTTTTGTTTCCACGTATTTTGGCTAATTTTCCATTATGAAATTGTACCTGATTCCCACGCCGATTGGCAATTTGGAAGACATTACCCTCCGCGCCTTACGAATTTTAGGCGAAGTGGATGGGATATTGGCCGAGGATACGCGGAATACGGGCCAATTGCTCAAGCATCTAAACATTTCCAAACCCCTTTATTCGCATCATGCGCACAATGAACACGCCGGCGTGGCGGGTGTCATCAAAATGCTCAAAGAAGGAAAAGTACTGGCCTTGGTTTCGGATGCAGGTACGCCAGGGGTTTCAGATCCCGGCTTTTTATTAGTTAAGGCATGCGTCGAAAATGGCATCGAGGTGGAAACTTTGCCGGGGGCAACGGCCTTAATTCCGGCCTTGGTGAATTCAGGATTTCCGACGGACCGTTTCGTATTTGAAGGTTTTTTACCACATAAAAAAGGTCGGCAAACGCGCTGGAAAGCCATCGCCGAAGAAGAACGCACCACGGTCTTATATGAATCACCACATCGATTAGTGAAAGCATTGGAACAAATGGTGGAATTTGTTTCTCCGGATCGTTCGATCATGGTGGCGCGTGAACTCAGTAAAATGCATGAACAAATGGTTCGGGGTACGGCGGCGGAGGTGCTCAATTATTTTAATTTACATCCAGATAAAGTTCGTGGAGAAATCGTCATCGTTATCGCCGGTAAAGAATAATATGAAAAACGTGTTTGCTTTTTTGCTTTTTGGGGCCCTTTTGATGGGGATGTTGTCGCCAATGGCTTTTTCTCAAGATAATGGCCTGGGCTTAAGGCCAGTAAGCCTAAGCAATCAATCGGAAATTTCCTTGGTAACCTATGCGCCGGGAGAGGAGTTGCATGCGGCTTTTGGGCATGCGGTGATTTGGGTTCGGGATCCTTTACAAAACATCGACAAAGCCTATAGTTATGGAACTTTTGATTTCCAAACGGAACATTTTTATTGGAAATTTTTAAAGGGGACTTTACCTTATTCCATTTCAGCGAATTCCATGAATGATTTGCTCTATTATAATTCGCAAATCGAACACCGTTCGATGAAATTGCAAACCTTGCATTTGGATTCGCTTCAAAAAAATACGATTTATCAGGCTTTAGAGACGAATTTATTACCGGAGAATAAAAATTATCGCTATCAATTTTTTAATGATAATTGTTCTACGCGCTTACGAGA
>CAIVPF010000052.1 GCA_903907745.1 uncultured Cytophagaceae bacterium
CGTAAATCATCCACACATAGGCTCATCGATTGCTCATTCAAGCGCGCATTATTAATCGTCGTAATATCCTGATCCCGCACAAATCCAGGTGGAACGACATATGGAATCGCATTGGCACCTTTCGTAGCAGGCCCATTCTCCTCAATATTCACACTGGAAACCCGGAATTTTGCATCATAAGGCTCCGGGAAATCCTGCCCACTTTTCTTATCTAAATCACCGATGAATTTACGATAGGAATAACCTGATAATTGCAACTGTGCAAATCGCAGCACCACCGGATCCGCAAAATCTTGTAATAGCATTCTAAAGAAACGAATCGACTTAAAACTATTTATCTCACCGCTCGTCGTATAGTTCTTTTTATCTTTAATCGGAATGCGGAACAAATACCAATCAACCCCACCTTCATTTACTTTATCCACGACAAATCCTTGACCCACAGCTAATTGACCCGGCTTTAAATCAACCTTATATTCATAATAAGCCTCTACCTCATTGACCGTATTATCATTATTCAAATCCTCCCGATCGGGCATCATGCTATTCGCCTCCGTAATGGTTGCATTGGTAGGATTTTCTGTACTTGGCGAATTGTTTTCCAAGCCCATAAAATTCTTATAGCGTTCCACGACGCTCTTCGTTTGATTGAATTTATCACTCAAATAATGTACAAAATCATCCCCAGACGGGTCATTTTTAATGGCACTTAGCGCCTTGCTGTCCGTGACTTTCCCAGAAATTTGAGATAAATATTCTTTGAAATATGTCTGTTCACTTAGTCCATTCGCATCGCTCGTCGTATTTAATAATCCATCCAAACCTAAATCTTGCTGGGCCCGACCGCCTTGATTATCAAAGGCATTAATCACAAATTGCCGTTTCGGTGCTAATCCCCAATTGGTTTTTTCAACATTCTGACTCGTTCCACTCGTAATCTTATCTCCAACAGGAATACCATTTTCAAAATTCGAAAAACCATCTGGAATAAAATCTTCCGAAATATCACCTAAATGAAATTTTAATACCCCACCCGTCGCATTATTCTTGTTAAATACGCCATCTCGTATAACACCCGCCTGTCCACCTACAAAAGGATCCATCAACCAAAATTCAATCTGCTCCACATTCGCATTATCAAAATCAGTATCCGATGAAATAGCTCGCGTAATTGCACCGAAATTCGTTTTTGGATTAGGCAATAAGCCTTGATTCGTCAGTGCCGGATTAAAATTATACAATCCACGTTCCGAGGGAAAATAAGAAACATCCAAGACCCCTAATGGTAAATTTGTGATGTTATTCGCAAAATCTTTATTGGGAAATAGACCTTTAGGCGTCACAATCCGCTCATAGGCATATTGATTCACCTCGGCCGCATCAAGTCCCGGCACATCCAAAGCAAATCCTCCTTGGCCATAAATACTGGCATCCACCGTATAGGCCGAGATTTTCGCACGTCTAAAATTAGAGCTTACTAAGCGAGGATTATCGACCACAAATTCTCTCGGTGTCGCTCCTGGTTTCCATAATGTCGGCTGAGAATTTAAATTATACATCACGCGCGCCGACTCAAAATCATCAATAAACGCATTTCCTTGCACACGATCATTCACATTTGGAATGAGTTTGGCAAATTCCCCCTGAAAATCGATTACTGAACTTTCCTTCGTCGAAACGATTGGTAAGGCATCCAAAGCACGGGTTAAGAAATTTGATTTTTTCAATAAACTAGCATCAAAACCTATCAAGGTATTATCCACAGGTTCATTCCCTATCGCCACACGCCTAAAAAATGCAGGCGGGGTCTCACTCATATTCTGAAAGGTAGCACCTAAATGAACATCCGAACCCAAATTATAATCCAAACGTGTACCTAACAAAGTCCGCACTTGATTCGAAAATAAATCAGGCTTTTCGTAACATACCTTAATTTCTCGGCCGGAATTAAACACGCCTTCATTGATAATTTTCACTTTGCCCGACTGACCTTCCACAATAAAATCACTTCCTGCTGAAAGCATTTGGCCACCCGCCGAAACCGTCACCGATTTAGGCTCTACGCCAAAAGGCAAAGCTATATCCCCACCTACACCGGATTGAAAGGAACCTTTTAAGAAAAATTTATTCTTGCTGGCTTGTTGCTGCGCATCCGTCTGTGTACTCGTATATAACTTCTCAAACACATATTTATCTGCTAAATTACCCTCGGAGGCCGTAAACTTTGACTTTAAACTTTTACCAAAAGGCTCCAAAATAGGGAAAATAATTTTTCCATTCTTCGCATCCACCGTGATGTCTTCAATAAAATCGAAATTCCCATCGGGTTGGGCATCGCCTGCAAAATTCAATTTATCTAATCCCAACACCTTCACTAATGGAATATCTTTCAACTTCTCCCCCTCAATCAAATTAGAATTATCAATCCCCGAGGCATCGTCTTTATAAACAATCCGAAATTGGAAATTCTGCTTCGCCAAAGAATTTGTATTCAATGAATACACGTTCTTCATCATTAAATCCCACATAGGATGATCCAAATGATTCCGAACAGTCGAAGATTTCAACATCTTTAATACCAACACCTCGTTATCCTGACGTGCTTGATAATCTTCAGTTAATTCCCCTACCTTAAATCTTCGACCATTATACGAATATTCATAAGCCACAGCGAGCACCTCATCATTCCGAAGTGGTGCAATTAATGAAATATACCCTAATTGAGAATTAAATTTAAATTCACGTTCATTGAGTCTTTTGGCCCCTTTCAGTACATCGAAATCCGTACCTCGCTGCAGGTTATAGGCTGACTCTAATTGATAGGAAGACTGATCTGATTTACGGATCAACGCATCATTGACTAATTTATCATAAAGACCATTATTCGCATTGTCGACTGGATTATTGGGTCTTATTGGTTGCAAAACGGCTTTAGACCGACTTTGGACCCAAGGATTCGACTCTCCCAGATCCGAAAGTGCTACTAAATTCCGGAGCGTTTCCGTACTCTGTGTCCGATTCGTTACATACACCTCAACCCGCGTAATGGTAATTCCACTCGTAATCACCGGCAAAGTACGCAGGGACCGTTCATAATTGTCTCGGAAATAACTAGATAGGAAAAAGTGACGATTCTCATCGTATTGATCCGCCCGAATTTCAAAGGAACGACCTTGTGACCCCCCTTTGAGGGTGATGCAATCTTGCTTGGATCGTTGCTGAGCCGCCACGACCGTCACATCCAAATTCCCAAAACGCAACAAGGTCTTCAAACCAAAAAGATTTTGGACACCGGGAATTAATTGGGAATTTAATGTCCAAGAAGTATTTCCAACCTCAATATTTTGAAGAATATCCTCTTCCTGCGTTTTCCAATTTAATTTTAATTGATTCTGAAAATTAAAACTGGCTTTGGTATCAAAATTGGCATTCAGATTTAATTTATCGCCAATTTTTCCTTGAAAATTTAATTGTGCCTGTTCGTTAAAAAACAAGTTTCCAATGTAACGTAATTGGACAGGAATGGCAGGATTATCCACAAACTGTCCCATATAGCCGATGTCTAATAATAAACTACCATTAGGCTTAAATGAAATTTCACTCCCCCCAAATATTCGATCTATGGCCGGTGGTAATTCTATTTTTGGAAATAATCCGCGTGACTGAATCGAATTAACGCCATCTAAACTTTTGGAATAGGCACGCCAATAACTTTGTTGCAAGGATCTCTCTTGTTGTGCGCCATATTGTTTGAAATCAAAGGCTTGAGCGGGAGAAATAGAAAGATTACCTACTTGTTGGGAACTAATTAATTGATTATCCTGAAATGAGAATTGAGTTTTTTCTGTTGGAATCGAATAAATAGAAAAAGGAGATTTAGACGAATATGCTTTATTAATTCCCGAGAAAGGCTTTACTGAAAAACGTGGTCTTCTTCCGCTTTTAGCAAGGGAGGTGGTATCCTGGGACCATGAATAAAAAGATACGAAAACGCCTAAAATGACCCAAATAAGGCATTTTTTAGAATAATCAGCATACTTTTTAGACGAAAAGTTTCGCAAAATAAAAATGTTAACGTAACGCTAATTTGATTAATTGTTCAATACTCGCGTCTGGATTTGCTTTTAACAATTGATCCAAACTTTTTTCAGCCGCCACCCGAGGAATTCCCAGTGTTACCAAAGCCGCCAATGCCTCTTGTTTGATTCCATAGGATTTATCAGGAGAAGCTTTGCCTGCTTCCACAAACAGTGTATCTTTTTTACATTTATCTTTTAATTCTAAAATGACCCGTTGGGCCGTTTTCGATCCAATCCCCTTAATCGACTGAATCAAGGCAATGTTTTCGTTCATAATAGCCGCCCGAATTTCTCCCGAAGAAAAGGAAGAAAGCATCACCAAAGCCGTAGTTACACCTACCCCGGAAACACTTAATAAGTCCAAAAAGAGAAACTTTTCATCCATTTCATAAAAACCAACTAACGTATGCGAGTCTTCTTTTATTTGCAAATGGGTAAATAATTTGCAATTTTCTTCCCCACCCGAAAGTGCTTCATAAGTTTGCAATGAAATTTTTACCTCATAACCAACCCCTTGCACATCTATGATAACATGTGCTCGATCTTTGTAAGCCAATTTTCCCTGTAAGTATGCGATCATCCTATAAAATTCTTAACCGCATCCCAGGTTGTATAGGCTTGGAACGCAGATGGTTTAACTTTTTAATTTTTTCAACTGTCAATCCTGGATGTTTGTCGGCAATTTCTGACAAAGTATCCCCCGAACGTACTTTATAATATTTTGGTTTTTTCGAAAGCTTTGTTGATTTGCTAGCCGGTTTTTCCTCTAATTTCTTATCCGTTATTTCCTCTTGGCTTTTGACAGTATCCAATTTTGCCACCTCGATTTTGGGCATAACCCATTCTTTAACAAAATAATAAAGCTTTTTACCCTTTCGGATTCGGTTAGAACGTAAATGATTCATGCGTTTTAATTCAAACACAGAAACATCCACAAGACGTGCTACGGTATAAATATTTTCACCTTTACGAACGCTATGCGATTTTTTCACCCATTGCTCTACCGGCTGAACAGATAAACTCGAATCATGCCCGATCGACCGTGGACCAAAATATGCCGCCGAATCTAAAATCTTCCGACGATTTTCTTGAAAATAAACGTATTTCTGACTGGGAATACGCATAATAATGCGTTGGTGACTACTAGGAATCGTATTCGCTAAAATATGAGGATTTAAAACCCGAAAGGTATCAATAGAAAATCCAGACAATGAGGATAAAATATTTAAATTCAGATATCCATTAACGTGTACCGTATCCGAAGGCATATTTCTTGCCCATTCTTGCGCTTGAATTTGATGATCCCAATGATAATTCATCATGTAGGTTATCGCAATGTATTGAGGCACATAATTTCGTGTCTGAGTAGGCAAACAATTATAAATTCCCCAAAAATTAGTTGCCCCACATTTACGTATAGCCCTTTTGACATTCCCAGGACCTGTATTATAAGCAGCCAAAACCATGTGCCAATCGCCAAAAATTCGGTACAATTGACGCATATATTTACAAGCCGCCTCGGTTGCCCGTTCCGGATCAAATCGTTCATCCACAAAAGAGTCAACGCGTAAACCAAAATCCCCGCGGGCCGTATAAGGCATGAATTGCCATAAACCACCTGCCCCTTTATTTGAAAGTGCCTTCGTTTCCAAACCAGATTCAATCAAAGAAAGGTATTTTAATTCATCTGGGAGATTATAAAGCTTTAAATATTTCTCATATAATGGGAAATATAAATCGCGCTTTTCCAGCATCTTTTGGGTAAATGCTGCTTTTTTAAAGGCAAAATATTCGACAAATTGATGCGAATGAATATTATAAATCAAAGGAATTCTACCTTCAATGGATTTCAGGCGTTGCTGAATCAACAAAGGATCAATCATTAACGCTGTGGGCGTACCTTGTTCCGAACGAGCCAAAGAATCAATGGAACCCTTATCATCTGAAGGCACATACGCACGTTTTTCCTGCCCCTGGGCACCCAAGGAAATCAACAAAAAGCAGAAAAAACTTATATATAAATGCTTCAAAATTTATGTGTAATTAATTTTGCTATTTCAACCAATGATGATTCAGAAAAACGAGGACCCATGAATTGAAATCCCATCGGCAAATCCTGTTCATCGGATCCCATCGGAACCGATATCGCAGGTAATCCAGTCACATTAGCTTGCACAGTAAATAAATCGCCTAAATACATTTGCAAGGGATCAGTCGTTTTCTCGCCAAGGGCATAGGCCGTAGAGGAGGTTGTCGGTGAGATAATAAAATCATAACCTCCTAAAATCTGATCTGTTTTTTCCTGAATAAGCCGACGAACTTTTTGTGCTTTCGTATAATAAGCATCATAATAATCAGCACTTAAAACAAAGGTGCCTAACATAATCCGCCTCTTCACTTCTTCTCCAAAACCTTCATCCCTCGTTTTTTTATATAAATCCATCAAATCATGTGGATTCTCTGTCCGATGCCCAAATTTCACCCCATCGAAACGAGATAAATTCGAGCTCGCCTCAGCGGTAGTTAATACATAATACGTGGGTAGCATTTGATCTATATACGGAAAATCAACTGATTCGACCTGATAACCCGCCTTTTCCAATTGAGCAACCTGCATAAAAAATGCCTTACGAATCTCCGCCTGTAAACTAGGATGTTCGACGATTTCTTTGATGTAGGCTATTTTTCGAAAGAATTTTGTTGATTGATTCGATTTAGCAACCACCGTGCTATCTTGTTCATCGGGTCCCGCCATCAGGTTCATGACCAAATCCAAATCCTCAACAAAATGGCCCATTGGACCAATGCTATCAAACGAAGAGGCATAGGCAATTAATCCCCAACGAGAAACCAATCCGTAGGTCGGCTTCAAACCCGATATCCCACAAAACGAAGCTGGCATTCGAATCGAACCTCCGGTATCTGTACCAATCGATACATGACACATCCCAGCCTGAACAGCTACGGCTGAACCTCCCGAGCTACCACCCGCCACATGTTTTTTGTTCGCAAAATTCAATACCGGACCGAAAGATGAATTTTCATTGGTAGAACCCATGCCAAATTCATCACAATTTTGGCGACCGATGATGATGGCGTCCGCATCAATTAATCGTTGAACCGCCGTCCCCGTAAAACTAGATTTAAACCCATTTAAAATTTGACTGCCTGCTTGGGAACCATGGTTTTCATAGGTCAATAAATCTTTAATGCCTATCACCATCCCTGCCAGCGAGCCGGGATTTCCTTGCTTAAATTTATGATCAATTAGTGCGGCTTTTTCCAAAGCCTCATCCCGATAAACCTCCAAAAAGACATTGTATTCAGCATTAAAGCTATCAATTTGCTCTAGATACTGCTGAACTAAGCCTACACATGTGCGTGTACCTTCGTTTAATTGACGCCTTATTTCGGCATAAGGCAGTGGTTTATTTTCCATTAAAAATGGGGATTCATTTAAACACAAAAGCATAGTTGGGTTAACCCAACTATGCATTTAAAATAAAAATAAGAAACCTTATTTTTTAGTTTCGTCCAATTCTTTGTTAATCTGATCCTTTACCTCATTTTTAGCATCCTGAAACTCACGGATACCTTTTCCTAGGCCTTTCATCAATTCTGGCAATTTTTTACCGCCAAAAAATAACAAAATCGCCAAACCGATTAATAACAACTCTCCTCCACCTAACCCATTCAAAAACAACAATATGCTAGCTACGTTCATCTTTTCTATTTTTTAATTTGTGTAAATATATTCAATCCTAACTTAAATTCCACGATTTATGACCCGAAAGATCACATTTGTTTTTCAAATTCATCCAATTCCGATTTGATCGATTTCCCCACCCATAAGACTAATGCCAAATCATCTGTAAATCCAATGAATGGCAATACATCAGGAATAAAATCAAACGGAGAAATGAAATAAACCATCACAGCCGCAATTTTAACCAAGGTTATAGCAGGTAATTTCTTGTAACTTCCTTGCACATAAGCCTTTATCAATTGACTAAATAAAATAATATAATGATTCAACAATTTCACCACCGTTAAATTACTTTTTTCAGCCAATTCGCTCACTTTTTGCAAGGCTGTTTTAATTAATCGTAATAAACCTATTTTATCCTTGACTACCATTGATTCTCCTTGAACCAAGGCTTCTTTAAAGAAGCGTGAGTTTAAAATGCGGTTAATGAAACTGGATCCTTTTATCATTTGAACTAAATTAATCCTTAAATATAACTAAAAGGTATTAACTGAACGAAAAAATGATTCAATAATTGCCGTAATTATCGTAAATTTGAAACGTTTTTTGAATCATTTCATTCCTAACAATTATACAATGAAAATTACAGTAGTTGGAGCCGGTGCCGTAGGTGCAACTTGTGCAGACAATATCGCCAGAAAAGAATTGGCGGACGAATTAGTATTATTAGATATCAAAGAAGGTATCGCTGAAGGTAAAACGTTAGATATGTATCAAACAGCCAGTTTATTAGGTTTTGATACCACCTTAATTGGTTCTACGAATGATTATTCCAAGACAGCCAATTCAGACGTTGTCGTTGTCACTTCTGGATTGCCTCGCAAGCCCGGTATGACACGTGAAGAATTGATTGGTGTGAACGCGGGCATTGTAAAAAGTGTCGTTGAAAATATTTTGAAATTTTCAAAAAACCCCATCATCGTCATTATCTCCAATCCAATGGATACGATGACCTATTTAGCGAATTCAATTGCAGGATTAGATAAGCATCGCATCATCGGTATGGGTGGAACCTTGGATTCAGCACGTTTTAAATGTTATTTAGCGAAAGCCATGGATGTATCTATTAATGATATTTCAGGCACGGTGATCGGCGGACATGGAGATACTACAATGATTCCTTTAAAGCGCTTAGCCACTTACAATGGCGTTCCAGTCAGTCAATTTTTAGACACAGAAACTTTAGATAAAGTAGTTGCGGATACGATGGTTGGCGGAGCTACTTTAACTGGTTTATTGGGAACTTCAGCTTGGTACGCACCAGGCGCTGCAGGCGCTGCCTTAGTAGAAGCGATCGTTCGTGATGAGAAAAAGATCATGGCTTGCTGTGTTCCATTAAATGGAGAATACGGCCAATCAGACATCTGTTTAGGCGTTCCTGTCGTATTAGGAAAAAATGGCTGGGAGAAAATTGTTGACTACAAATTGACGGATGACGAACAAGCAGCCTTCAATAATTCAGCAGATGCGGTTCGCAACATGAATAGTGTTTTAGCTACACTTTCTATTTAATTAAATTTTATAGCATATTTATTATAAAAAAGACCGAAGGATTTCTTCGGTCTTTTTTATAATAAATGCTTGCTATTTGGATCGAATCGCAATCACCGGATCCATTTTCGCAGCAACCCACGCCGGTATGATCCCAGAAAGTATTCCAATAAAACTAGAGATCATCAAACCTTTGGCAATATTAGCAAAGGATAAATGCAGGGGAAGTGCTTCTTGCGGAATCAAAGTAATCAACACCACCAATCCAATCCCCACCAATCCTCCAATCAAACTTAAAAATATCGCCTCAAACAAAAATTGAAACAAGATGAAATAATTCTTAGCCCCTAAGGATTTTTGAATTCCGATGATATTCGTCCGCTCTTTTACCGAAACAAACATGATGTTGGCTATACCAAAACCTCCCACCAAAAGAGAAAAACCAGCAATCAAGGATCCTGCGATATTCAACACAGAAAAAATTCCATCAAAAAATTTATTCAAACCATCCAATCGATTAATCGAAAAGTTATCTTCTTGCTTCGGCTTAATCGACCGTAAACTACGCATTAAGCCCGTAATTTCACCCTCCAAGACCACCTGTCCCACATCCGAATCCAAGGCTTTTATGGCAATATCAGGCGCTGGCTTATCCTTTTGAAAAATGGCAGAATACGTATTATACGGGACAAAAACCTTTTCATCTGGCGTTCCTCCAAAACTTAAAATATCAGTTCCTTTTTTCTCAATCACGCCAATCACCGAAAATTTAATGCCATTCAATTTGATGATTTGACCCACTGCAGACCTAGTTGGACTTAAATTTTCAGCAACCAAAGCCCCAATAATACATACATTCATGCCATTTTCTGATTCAATTGGCAAAAAATACCTACCCTCGCCAATCGGCACACTTGCAATCTGATTGTAATCATAACTCGCACCGCTCATATTCACATCCATGCTACTACTTCCATTGGTGGCTGAAGCCGTCCGACCATTATCTATCACCACCACTGCCTGTGCTGATTTTAGGTGATCCTTTAAAAACTTATACTCAGTATATTTCATCTCGGGACGATTCAAATACTTCCACCAAGGATAATTATTTTGCATAATCCATGGCCATTTACCCACATAAATCACCCCGCCACTCGAAAAAGAATCGATTTCTGATCGGATATTTTGTTTCAAAGAATCCACCGCCGTGAAAACAGCAACAATGGCAAAAATACCTATACTAACGCCCAATAGGGACAAAGTTGTCCGCAAAACATTCGAGCGTAAGGCCTGATAGGCAAATAATAAACTCTCCCAAACTTGTCTTATAAATTTCATACCTTTCGATTCTTCCCAAAATTACAATTTATGAGGCAATACAAACACAATAGTGGATGAAATGAATGTGTAAACTTTGAATGGCAATATGAATGTAAGATTGGATTTTGTAAATTTATGGCCGTAAGAAATTAGACATGAAGTGGAGTAAGTCGCTTATTGAAAAATTAAGCATTCATTTTGAAGGCAAATTGTTCTTTGATCAATCCCAAAGCTCTGAAATTGTCCGAAAAATATATAGCACAGATGCCTCTGTATATCAAGTAAAACCCAATGCCGTTGCGATCCCCCACTCGGCCAGAGACATCAAACGTCTCGTACATTTTGCTTTAGAAAATAAAACCAGCCTCATTCCTCGTGGAGCCGGAACCTCACTCGCCGGTCAAGTGGTGGGAGACGGTATTGCGATGGAAATAGGAGCATCCATGAGTAAAATCATCTTGCTCAACAAAAAAGAAAAAAGTGTCTGGATCGAACCCGGTATCATCCGTGATGATTTAAACAAAGAATTATCTGAGGCTAGCTTATTTTTTGGTCCGGAAACATCCACCGCAAATCGAGCGCTCCTAGGTGGCATGCTGGGAAATAATTCTTGCGGACTTCATTCCATTGTTTGGGGAAATGTACGTGACCATCTCTTAGAAACTCGTGCGATCCTCGCAGATGGATCTGAAATACATACGCATCCGCTGACAAACGAAGAATTTTATAAAAAAACAACCTTACATAATTTAGAAGGTCAAATTTACAAGGAATTACATCGCATTTTAAATAATCCAGATATACAGGAAAACATAAAAAAATCATTTCCTAAACCTGAAATCAAACGTAGAAATAGTGGATATGCGCTAGACGCACTTATAAACATGCAGCCCTTTAATCCTCAAGGACCCTTGTTCAATCTTTCTGCCCTGCTTGCCGGATCTGAAGGAACGCTTGCGGTCGTACATGCGATGAAAGTCCAATTACTCAATCTACCTGAGCCACACGTTCACCTACTTTGTATTCATTGTCATTCCATTCAGGAGGCTTTGCAAGCCAATTTAATTGCCTTATCCTTTCAACCCACCGCCTCCGAATTAGTGGATGATTTTATTTTATCCTTCACGATTGAACATCCTAATTTCGAAGCATTACGTGATTTTATTGTTGGAAATCCCGCCGCCATCCTCATGGTCGAATTTCGTGGTCAGAATTCAAATGAAGTTGATCAAAAAATCAAGACCTGCATCCAAGCCTTACAACAAGCGAAAATCGGTTATGAATATCCTGTTTTAGATGAAGCAAACATGTTTAAAGGCTGGGATATACGTAAAGCTGGCTTAGGATTAATTCGAAATTTACCCGGCGACGAACAGGCCGTGAATCTCATCGAAGATTGTGCCGTTTCTCCCCAAGATCTTCCCGCTTATGTCGCAGACGTCCAAGCATTATTAGCCAAAAA
This sequence comes from uncultured Cytophagaceae bacterium, assembly GCA_903907745.1. GTDB lineage: Bacteria > Bacteroidota > Bacteroidia > Cytophagales > Spirosomataceae > Aquirufa. Next base: position 12,119 of record CAIVPF010000052.1, read on the forward strand.
AGAGGTGAGAGCCGCCTACTATGCGCATGCAGGGGCTGGCGAATTACATATAGAGCCATTTCTAAATTTAAAAACAAAAGAAGGCAAAGTCTTATTTAGGGAAATTTTAACCGAAACGGTTCAAATTCTAAAAAAATACCAAGGTTCCCTAAGCGGAGAACATGGCGACGGTCGACTTCGCGGTGAATTCATCCAAGAAGTCATGGGTAGCCAAATGCTTCGATTATTCGAAGAAATAAAAACGCTTTTTGACCCAGAAAATATCTTAAATCCTGGAAAAATAGTCCATACGCCACCAATGGACGAGGCTCTCAGATTTATCGAACAAACAAGCAAGGAACCCACCTATTTCTTCGATTATGGACATCTTAAAAATCCATTACGATTAGCAGAAAAATGCTCAGGATCAGGGGACTGTAAAAAATCATCCCTCAGCGGAGGAACCATGTGCCCCAGCTTTATGGCCAGCCTTGAAGAAAAAGATAGTACACGAGCTAGAGCAAATATGCTTCGTCAAGTACTTTCGAGTGGAGATGCTACGGCCTATTCGAATCCCGAACTAACAGAAATTTTAGATCTATGTCTTTCTTGTAAAGGTTGCCAAACCGAATGTCCATCCGGCGTGGATATCAGTAAATTAAAGGCAGAAACACTCCAACAAAAATATCTTGATCAAGGCACCCCCCTTCGTACTCGTTTAATCGGACATTTCCCGACCACACAAAAATGGGCCAGCTGGATCGCCCCGCTCTATAATTTTCTGATTGAATTTCCACCTACTAGCGTTTTAATCAAGGCATTGATGGGATTTTCCCAGCACAGATCCTTGCCTGAAGTCCAATTTACCAATCTTGAATCTTGGTTTAATCGCTACCAAAAGAAGAACCCACAGGAAAATTTTAAAAACGGATACGTCTATCTGTTTGCGGATGAATTTACCAATTACAATGAAGTTGATCTCGGTAAAAAAGCCATCGGCCTTTTAAATGAACTCGGATTTGGAGTAAAAATACCCCACGGCCTCACCTCTGGGCGAAGTTTTATTTCAAAAGGAATGCTCATCGAAGCTAAACAAGTCGCAATCCAAAATCTTAGTATTCTCAAGGACTTAATTACGGGGGAACATCCATTGATTGGGATTGAACCAAGTGCCATTTTAACCTTTCGAGATGAAATTCCAGATTTAGTAGGAACAAACCATCAGGCTACTGCCCTAGCACTGAAACCAAATTGCTTGATCATCGATGAATTCATTGCTGCTAAAATCGACGATAAAACAATTAAAAGAGAAAAATTCACCCAACTTCCACACAAAATTTTGTTACATGGCCATTGCCATCAAAAAGCTATTGCGGGATTAGTTAGCACTCGAAAAGCACTTGCTTTTCCAGCCAATTATGAGGTTGAATTATTGCCAACCGGTTGCTGCGGCATGGCCGGCTCTTTTGGCTATGAAAAAAAGCATTATTCGATGTCACAAAAAATCGCAAACCTTGTTCTTTTCCCCCGTATCCTCCAAAGCAAGGAAACAGTGCTCGTAGCAAGCAATGGCACTTCGTGTCGGCATCAACTAAAAGACGGTATCGAAAAAAAGGCCTATCATACGGCTGAAATCCTATACGATGCCCTATCTGAAAAATCATTCAAATTATGATCCAATACAACATTTCTCTATTTTTCGAAAATGCCATCGAAGCAAAAGCCCAATTGGCCCTTCAAAAAATCATTTTACCTGAAATGGCCTCCTGGACTTTTGTGGATCAAGTCCATTTATTCGAAATAACTTCACACCAAGAACCTGATTCTAAAGGATATTCCGTACAATGCCTAATCAGTGATTTTGATGAAAGCCATGGCATCGCCATCGAATCCATCATTAGTGAATTTTTCCAAAAAGAATTTGCAAATCAATTTGTCTATTTCCCAAGCCAATTAAAAAAATGTTAAACCCATTGAATGGGTTCTAGACCTAATTCCTTTAAAATCGTATTCGTCCTTGAAAATGGCTTTTTACCGAACCATCCTCCCCGATTCGCCGACAAAGGAGATGGATGCGCACTTTTAATTACAAAATGCCTATTCATATCAAATAAAGGCGCAAAAGAAGCCGCATGATTTCCCCAGAGCAATACAACTACATGTTCCTTTTCGCTTTGCAAAACACGCAAAATATCTTTGGTGAACGAAATCCAACCCATTTTACCATGGGAACCCGCTTCATGTGCCCGAACGGTCAAGGAACTATTTAATAACAAAACACCTTGTTTCGCCCAATATCCCAAGTCACCAGAACCTAAGCCTTGGCCTATATCTGTTTCCAATTCTTTGGAAATATTTCGTAAGGAAGGTGGAAACGGCGTTCCATCAGGAACAGAAAAACTAAGCCCATGTGCCTGACCGGGTCCATGATAAGGATCCTGCCCTATAATGATAACTCGTGTGGAAGAAAAGGTACATAAATGGAAGGCTTCGAAAACATGTTGAATGGGAGGATAAACATCCGAAACACGATAGGCTTCAGCTACTTCTTCAAAAAGCGGCGCATGTCGCTCCCAAATTTTCGCTTGGCTAAACACATTTTTCCAATCGTTTTGTATCAATTCCGAAAAATTTAAACCTAAATTGCTCATAAATTAGAAAAATGGTCGAGTCGACATCCAACGGTTTTCAGATAAAAATAATAAGCTCCTACATTCCATCCTATGAAATGCAGGCGCCATTTGCCTATTTTTTCAGCTACCAAATTACCATTAAAAACATCAGCAATCAAACCGGTCAATTAGTCAGTCGCTTCTGGCTCATTACCGACGGAATCGGGCGAACAGAAGAAGTAAATGGCCTTGGCGTCGTAGGCGAACAACCGATCATCGATCCCGGAAACTCATTTACGTATACCTCTGGTTGTCCCCTCATTTCCCCTTTCGGAACGATGCAAGGGAATTACACATTTTTGAATTTAATGACCAAACAAACATTCAAGGTCGAAATACCTCTTTTTGAACTGATTCCTAAGTTTGCTTTAAATTAATGAAAAGGTTGATTTTTAATTGGAAAGCTCAAAACGCCCATGGCTTACATTCGCCATTAATCTTCACATTATATACCGAAGTTATTAATCCCTGCTATCAAGAAAAAGGCGATTTTGGTATAAGGCTGTATCAAGAATTGAGTAAATTCTTCCAGACATACAAACTCTCCACCGTAGAAGTAATAAAAATCGAAGACAGCATCGATTTAGCCAATAGTTCAGCGCTCTTTGTCGTGCCGAATATTCGAAGTCAAGCTGGGCAAAAGGCCTGGAAAGAGGTTATAAAAGCCCCTCAAGTAATATTTTCGGTCGAATTATATGAATTAGGACTCCTTTTCATGTTTCCAAAGGCACCGAAACAACACTTTATTCTCAAAAAATCCTAAGCCAAAATAGGTGTTATAACCTTACCCGCCACATCCGTCAATCGGAACGAACGCCCCTGAAAAGGATACGTTAATTTTTCGTGATCGAGTCCCAAAATATGTAAAATCGTAGCCTGCAAATCATGAATATGGGTTTTCCCTTCCACACCAGAATACCCTATCTCATCCGTAGCACCGTAAGTAAATCCTTTTTTCACACCAGCGCCGGCCATCCAAATAGTAAAAGCATCTGGATGATGATCCCGACCCATAAAAGGCGCAGGTTTGTTATCTCGATTTTCTTGCATCGGCGTACGGCCAAATTCCCCACTCCACACTACTAAAGTCTCATCCAATAAACCTCTTTGCTTTAAATCAAAAAGTAAGGCGCTCATTCCTTGATCAGTTTCCTTGCATTTGGTACGTAAACCAATTTCCAAAGCCTCAGAGGCATTCGAACCATGTGTATCCCAACCCCAATCATACAATTGAATAAATCGCACCCCATTTTCAGCTAATTTTCTGGCTAAAAGGCAATTGTTAGCAAAGGATGGTTTCCCTATCGTCGTACCATATAACTGATGAATATAATCCGGCTCATCCCGAATATCCATCACGTCCGGTACCGCCGCCTGCATCTTAAAAGCCATTTCATATTGTGAAATCCGCGTTAAAATTTCAGGATCTTGATATTCTTCGAATTCTCTTTGATTAATTTCATTGATTGCATCGATCGTACTTCGACGCGTTTCTCTTGACACATCTTTTGGATTTTCAACATACAAAACAGGCTCGCCTGTACTCCGACAATGAACCCCTTGGTAAATCGATGGCAAAAATCCACTGCCCCAAATACTCTTTCCGCCTTCCGGATATTTATTTCCCGAGGTCAGCACGATAAAACCTGGCAAATTGGCATTTTCGCTTCCTAACCCATATACCGCCCAGGCGCCCATCCCAGGTCTACCTAAACGCGCACTTCCGGTTTGCATTAATAATTGCGCCGGCGCATGGTTAAACTGATCCGTATGCATGGCCTTTAAAAAACATACCTCATCTACCACAGATTGGAAATAAGGCAAATAATCAGACACCCAAGCACCCGATTGCCCAAATTGGGCAAAATGACCCTGAGGACCTAACATTTTAGGTACCCCGCGTATGAAAGCAAAGGTTTTGCCTTTCAGCAATTCAGCCGGACAATCCTTTCCATGCCACTTTACTAACTCGGGCTTGTAATCAAATAGTTCTAATTGAGACGGAGATCCCGCCTTATGAATGTAAATCACACGTTTCGCCTTAGGCAGAAGATGTGTTAATTTCGTCAATGCTTCTTCCTGGCTACTTGTTTGCGTTTCACATGAACCTAACATCGAACCCAAGGCCATCATGCCCATGCCCGTGGCACATTGACGCAAAAAATGCCTTCGCCTCATGTAATCCAATGCCCGCAATTCTAGTTCTTCCTCCTGATTCATGTCTTATAATTTCGTCACAAATTCATCTAAATTTAACATACTCGTAGCCACCAATTCAAAGCCTTTCTGCGGATTTTTAGGATCCAAAATTTTACCTTTCTCAAATAATCGCATGAAGGTATTTAAATCCTTGCTATTCACCTCATGAATAAACATTTTTTGATACATGGCCGCAATCCGTTTGGAAGTATCTGCTTCTTTCATTTGCGACATATCCAATGCTATTTTTTTCGCAATTTCCACAAAAACAGGATCATTTAATAAAACCAAAGCCTGCAAAGGTGTATTGGTTCGAATCCGACGAACTAAACATACCTCACGGGATGGCGAATCAAAAGTAAACTGAGAAGGATAAGGCCCCGTCCGTCGAGTAAATACATAAATAGCGCGTCGATATTGCTCTGCCCCTTCACTTTGCTCCCATTTCAAACTGCTATTGACCGCTTGCCAAACGCCATCCGGCTGATAAGGCATCACAGGTTTTCCGTACATTTTAGGATTCAACAAACCCGAAACCGCCAAAGCCTGATCCCGAACCTGTTCGGCAGACAATCGGAAACGTGGTCCCCGACCCAACCATTTATTGTATGGATCTAAAGCAACTAAGTTTTTAGAGGTCTTAGAATCTTGTTGATACGTAGACGAACAAACAATCTCTTTGATCAATTCCTTGGGTTTCATGTCATAAACATGGATGAATTGATAGGCCATGTAATCCAATAATTCTTGATGACTTGGCTTAGCACCTTGAGAACCAAAATCCTCCAAGGTTTCCACGATACCCATGCCGAACAACTGTTCCCAAAAACGATTAGCCACGTTTCGTGCAAATAGTGGATTACCTGGATCGATAATCCATTTGGCTAATCCCAAGCGATTTCGAGGCCATTCCTTTTTAAATCCATGCATGAATTTAGGCACATCCGGGCTCACTTTGTCTCCATGCATCAACCAATTACCACGGGTAAATACATGCGTATCTCGCTGATAATCTGCTGACATTTCCAAATAGATTGGAAAATTATCTGTTTTAGCGCTTATTAACGATTTGAATTCAGCAAATGCTTCCGTATTTCCGGCAAATTCTGGCAACAATGCAAACCATCCAATTCGAAAAACATCATCTGCTTTTCCAGCTAATTTAGCATTCAAGGCCTCCAAATAATAATCCTTTCGCCCCTCGCCCGCAGGCCAAGGCAAAGTCATTAATTTAGGTTTTGAAGTCGTGTCTACTTTGATACGAATAACAACCTTTCCATTTAATCCACCCTCTCTAATTTGCAAAATACCTCCAGGCATTTTGGATGAATATTGCAACATAATTTGTTTAATACCATCCGATTTCAAATTGGGTAATCGACAGGTTCCTGAATGACGAAGGCCAATTTGAACCCCACCTAAAAGAGCTCCTTCAACAAAATTATCCGCATAATGCGCATGAAAACGAGGCTCTAAAAAACGGACAAATCGATCATAAAATGCTTGCTGCTCGGTTGGGAATCGCTTTAAAACTTGATCAAAAGCCACAAGCTTTGGCAAATCATCCCCCTTGAACTTTCGTAAATTTGGCGCTTCATCTCCCGTATCCTCATCACGCGTATTATTCAGGAAAGCCATAAACTTATAATATTCATCATGCCGAATCGGATCATAAGGATGGCTATGACACTGAACACAAGAAAAGGAAGTACCGTGTAAGGCATCCCAAGTGGTATTAACACGATCAATAACAGCCGCCACCCGAAACTCCTCATCCACCGTTCCTGTCTCATCATTATTCATGGTATTCCGATGAAAACCTGTCGCGATATAATCATCATCCGTCGGATTTGGCAGTAAATCACCGGCTAATTGCTTCGTAACAAAATCCCGAAAACTTAAATTTTGATTAAAAGAACGAATCACCCAATCCCGATAGGGCCAAATCGTCCGTCCATTATCTTTTTGATATCCCCGACTATCTGAATAACGCGATAAATCCAACCACACCGAAGCCCATTTTTCACCAAAGGAGGGTTGCGCCATTAATTGATCTACAAAAGCAGCATATTCTTCTTTCGAATCCACCTCCTGGAAATCATTAACCATCTTATCCGTGGGTGGTAAACCTGTTAAATCCAAAGCTAATCGACGTAAAAGAACCGACTTTTCCGCTTGATCCGCATGAGACATTCCCTGATTTTGCAGGCCTGCTAATACATATTGGTCGATAGGATTCGAGACAAATTTCTTTTTCCAAAATTTCAAATAACTCAGAATACCTTCTGCCGAAGGAACATCTGGTTTTTTTACAGGCAAATAGGCCCAATGATCTTCCCATTTGGCACCTTCTTTCACCCATTGAGTTAATAAATCGATTTCCTGTTTACTTAAGCCTTCTTTCCGATAAGGCATTTTTTCCTCGGGATCAGTACTATGAAGACGGGCAATAAAAGGACTTTTTTCTGGGTGAAAAGGAACAATGGACGGTTTCCCGGATGCGGTTACCGCATAAGCTTCTTCTTGAAAAAGAAGACTGAATTTACCCTGTTTTTTGACGCCGCCATGGCAGGTGATGCAGTGTTTGTTGAGAATAGGCTTTACATCTTTGGTATACGAAACCTTTCCCGGGGCGCTAAAATCTAAGGTAACATAGAGCACGGAGCCCAATAGGCCCAAAAATACAATTGTCCAATATATGTTTCCTTTAATCATTAAATAGGTTTTCAGCTATGTAAGCATGAAGAAACAAATTTATACTAAGTTTTTCGCATAAAAAAAGGTGACCGAAGCCACCTTTTAAATATTTAATAAAAGCGCTTATCCTTTTGCTACTTCTACAATCACGCGTTTACCTTTAATTTGTGCGCCTGCCATTTTTTCCAAGACTACATTGGCAAATTCTTTAGGCACATCCACAAACGTGTGTTTGTTCTCAATTTGAATTTGTCCCAATACATTTCCTGGAATTCCAGACTCGCCGGCAAAGGCTCCTACGATATTAGAAGGAGATATTTTTTCATTAAATCCAATGTTCACTTGCATGCGAACCATGTTCTCATCCGAACGATACGGTTTTCCTTCGCGATCCATTCTTGGCCCCTTCGGTCCACGATCACGTTCTCCACCACGCTCAAAACGTCCTCCACGATCGCCACCATTGGCACCTCGCGCATCCCGGTCAAAACGACCACCCCCGCGGCGTTCTCCGCCTCGGTCTCCACCACCCCAACGATCTCCGCCAGCACCTCTTTCGAAGCGACCTCCACCTCCACGCTCATCACGACCAAATTTACGTGAGCCTCGTTCCATTTCGCCGTCGAGATTTTCATCACCGAATTCGTTTTTCACGACACCCATATTCATTTTCACCAAGGCAGCCACGACTTGTTCAACAGAAAAACCTGCATGTTGCAAATTTGGTAAGGCATCATCAAATAATTCCAAACCACCTTCGGCAATAGTTGCCCCAACACGGTCGATAAACATTCCTTTTTTCACTCCAACGACGTCAGAGAATGTCGGAATCACGCCTTTATCGATTTTAACTTTCGTGTAGTTCATAATCTCACGCAAACGATTGCGCTCTGAACCTACCACTAAAGTAAAAGCCTTACCAGATTTCCCAGCACGACCGGTACGACCAATACGGTGTACATAATATTCTTCGTCTAATGGAATGTCATAATTGATTACAGCATCCAAATTATCTACGTCCAAACCACGCGCAGCTACGTCAGTAGCTACTAAGTAACTTACATTTCCAGAACGGAAACGATTCATCACCTGTGTACGTTGAGACTGACGTAAATCACCATGAAGTCCTTCTGCAGAATACCCACGCAACATCAATTCCTCCACGACCTCATCCACCCGTTTTTTCTGATTACAGAAAATTAGGACTAATTTCAATGAATAAAAATCAATCAAACGGGTCGTTACCTCCATTTTAGCACGGCCCTTCACATCGTAGTATAACTGCTCGATGTTCACGTTCGTGATTTCATTTTTAACGACTTTAACCAATTTGGGATCGGTCAAATACCGATTTGTTAAAGCCATAATTGGCTTTGACATCGTCGCTGAGAACAAAACAGTTTGACGCTCATTCGGAATTTCTTCCAAAATACTTTCGATATCGTCACGGAAACCCATGTCTAACATCTCATCCGCCTCATCCAACACCACCATGGATGCTTGATTTAATTTTAAAGCCCTACGTTCAATTAAGTCGATCACACGACCTGGAGTACCCACAACAATGTTGGCCCCTGCCTTCAACGACTTAATTTGACGATCGATGGAATCACCTCCGTATACGGTTGTTACCCAAACACCCTTGGTGAATTTGGATAATTTCTTCATTTCTTCGGATACTTGAACAGCCAACTCACGCGTTGGGCATAAAATGATCGCTTGAACAAATTTTTCAAACGGAACAATATGCTCAATCATGGGAATCCCAAAAGCGGCTGTTTTACCTGTTCCTGTTTGCGCTTGGCCGATCACATCTCGACCCTCTAACACATATGGAATAGCTTCTGATTGGATGGGAGAAGCAAATTCGAAACCCATTTCTTTTACTGCAGCTTGAATTCCTTCCGATAAAGGAAGCGAATCAAAGCGAATTTTTTCACTCATTAGATTAATTTTAATTACGATGCCCGAACACATCCGTAATTACCTTCTGCCAATAACCCGATTAAATGGGATAAGAAGATTTGTGGATGTATTTGTATTTATTTATTACAAAAGTACCGCCAATATCTTTAGAAACCTAATGAATTGTATTATTTCAATACTCCCTTTTTAGAAAAGACAAATAATACCTGATTAGACGATGACAAAGATGGGTCTGGGGAATAGTTGCCATTCGAAACAGACACCTCAATTCGCTTTTGAGATAATCCCTCGCCTACCAATCTATTTTTGATGATAAATCCCCGCTTAAGAGCTGATTTATTATCTTTTTCAGAAAAAGCGATGACCTTGACATCGACCGATTGAACTTTATTTAAAGCGGTAGCCATGCGCTTAAATACATACGCATCCCTGGGAGGAATTCCATCTGTAAACGCATCAAAATGAATTTCATCCGAGTATAAATCTAAAGGGGCGGTATTGGTGGAATCGAGCAAATAACTATGTAAAGATATTAATATTGACCTCTTGGGAACCTCAAACATACTGCCATCTGGCCAAGCAAGCCGACTAATCGTATCATTTTTCAATTGATTCGAATCCAATACAGCACGGGTCAAACTATCATTTAGTTTATTTAGGCTATCCACAGGAATTAATTCTTCCAATTCCGGATTAACTACTAATTCTTCTTGACTTCGAAAAGTTGTAAACCAAATCACGGCACCCGATACCAATAAAATTCCTATCACAGTCAAAATATGTTTCAATTGAATACGATTAGAGGGGATTTCCCGGTCCTCCACCATATGATCCAAATGATTCATTTCCAATTTTAGGATGTCGGAAAGCAATAAAATTTCAGAAATAATGACTAAGTTTTTAGTCGTACAAAGTGCATTTAAATCCTCCTTTTGATTAATAAAATATTCTCCAAAACTCTTCCAATCCTTTAAAGCGAAATGATCAACTTCCTTTAATTTTAAGCCATAAAATGCAAAGACAATACCTAAGCCTTTTAAAAAACTAGAACTTTTGCAGGATAAGCTACGTGACAATTGAGTAGCAATCGCACTTTTTTTATCCGGAATTAAAATACCAATCAAACCCTCGCCATAATTCGAAATAGCCGACATATTAATAACCTCTTTATTAGCTAAAAAGGATTGCATGTGAGCCTCAGGAATCGGTTTATGTACTATGAAATTATTCAACGCATTAAATCGAATCCGATTTCGCACTGTTTTGAGTAGTCCTCCAAGTACAATCGCTTCCCAAATAGGAAGCAATTCTTCTATATTGAGATCTTTTTCACCGGCAAAACGGGCTATTTGCTGAATTAAAATGGACCGCTGATCTTGATTAATTACACTAAACACGAGTTTATTATTTTTAAATGCGATGCCAAAATTACCATTACTGTAGGGAATAAAAGAATATTTTTAACCTTATTTTTTAAATCATTACCTTTGTCACATGAAAAAAGTATTATTCATCGACCGGGATGGCACATTAATCATTGAGCCCCAACCAGACCAACAGGTAGATAGCTTTGAAAAATTAGCCTTTTTACCTAATTGCATTTCAAATGCAAAAAAAATCCACGCAGAATTAGATTTTGAATGGGTGATGGTGACTAACCAAGATGGATTAGGTAGTGAATCATTTCCTGAATCAACTTTTTGGCCAGCTCATCAAAAAATGTTGGATATTCTTGCCTCAGAAGGCATTCAATTCGCAGCTACATACATCGACCGCTCCTTTCCTGCAGATAATTTACCGACAAGAAAACCGGGCATCGGCCTCTTAGGACAATATTTGAAAGGAGAATATGACCTTGCCAATTCCTATGTGATCGGCGATCGATTCACCGATATTCAATTAGCTGAAAATTTAGGTTGCAAAGCCTTATTTATCGGAGATCAAGCAATTCCCGCGGAACTACAATCTACAGTGGCATGTCAAGCGGATACCTGGGATGATATTTATGCTTTCTTGCGCTTGCCCGAACGAAAAGTTCAGCATGTACGAAATACGCACGAGACTAAAATATCCATTGAACTAAATTTAGATGGAAAAGGAATCGCAAATAACCAGACGGGCTTAGGATTTTTCGACCATATGTTGGACCAAATAGCCAAACATGGCAACATCGACCTACGTGTCCAAGTACAAGGCGATTTGCATATCGATGAACATCATACGATTGAAGATACAGGCATCGCCTTAGGCGAAGCATTTCTACATGCCTTAGGAGATAAAAAAGGTATTTATCGCTATGGATTTTTATTGCCCATGGATGATTGTTTGGCTCAAGTGGCGATTGATTTTTCAGGCAGAAATTGGCTCGTTTGGGATGCTCCTTTTACCCGAGAAAAGATAGGTGAAATGCCTACTGAAATGTTCTTTCACTTCTTTAAATCATTTTCTGATGGCGCAAAATGCAATATCAATATCAAGGCTGAAGGTGAAAATGAACATCATAAAATTGAGGCTATTTTTAAAGCTTTTGCCAAAGCAACTCGATTTGCCATAGAACGCGATGTGAAAAATTTAAATTCTTTACCGAGTACGAAAGGCTTACTTTAATTTTTTTTGTAATTTTGATTTTCAATTAAACATACTCATGGGATATTCTGGAGCAGCTTTTTTTATCATCTTGTTTGCTATTTCAATCGTTATAGGCGCCAAACTTCAAAAAATCTATAAAGAAAGAGGAAAATAATTCCAATACTTTATAGCCAACCGGCATCGGCGAAACTAAAATAACTTTCTTGACCTACGATTAAGTGATCTGCTATTTGAATATCAAATAAAGCAGCGGCTTCTCGTATTTTTTGGGTCATTTGGCGATCAGACTGACTCGCCTGAAGATTCCCAGATGGATGATTATGTGCTAAAATCAAGCTTGAAGACCTTTGTTCCAAAGCTGATTTAATAACCAATCGAACATCGACCGAAGTACCCGAAACACCTCCAATACTCAAGCGCTCCATTTTCATTAAACGGTTCCCGCGATTCAGATGTAAGAACCAAAATTCTTCATGTGATAAATCCGCTAATTGAGGATACAAAATCCGAAAGGCGTCATTGGAGCATGAAATCATTTGAATCCTTTGCTGGCTTGCAAATTCTAACCTCCTTCGGCCTAATTCTAGGGCAGCAACTAATAAGGATGATTTTGCCTGACCGATTCCTTTGAACTTCATGAAATCGTATTGATTAAACCTTCCTAATTTGGCTAAATCAAAATCAATGGAACGAAGAATATCAGTTGAAAGGTCTATCGCCGACCGATTAGGAATCCCGGAACCAATTAATAGCGCTAATATCTCCTCTAAGCGTAAATTTTCTTTTCCTCGAACCGATAACAATTCGCGGGGACGTTCGCTTAGGCGAATTTCTTTGATTTTCTTCGTTGATAAAGGATTCAATTGCCTCAATTTTTCACGAAGATAAAGGCTATAAACAAGAAAACCCCGCTGTTGGCGGGGTTTATCAATATGCTGATAATCGAGATTTATGCAGCGATTTTATTCGCTAACTTCGCTAATTTCGATTTTTGATTCGCTGCTTTATTCTTGTGGATAATATTTTTCTTCGCCAATTTATCTAAGGCTGAAGAAACTTTTTTAAACAAATCAAGAACGATGGTTTTATCAGTCGTAGCACGTAGATTTTTAATCATGGTACGAGTAGACTTGTGTTGATAACGATTACGTAAACGCTTAGTTTCGTTCGCTCTGATACGCTTTAATGCTGATTTATGATTTGCCATTTTTTAAATAAAATTCTTCTTCATGTAAAATTGAATTGCAAAATTAAACAAAATGATTAAAAAACACAACTATCCACTAAAAAAAAGTATTCTTAATCTGATCATTTTGGGTATTTGTCTAAACTCACCCGGATCGGCTTCACCACCTTGGGGATTTTTTGCGCATAAAAAAATCAACAAATTGGCCATTTATTCCTTACCACCCGAACTGATTCGATTTTATAAACGGCACAGCCTAGAAATAGAGAATATGGCGGTTCTTCCGGATCAAAGACGCTATATCCTTGATAAAGAGGCGGCTAGACATTATATCGACCTTGACCAATATACAATTTCAAAAATCATATTTAGTGATTGGGAACAAATCAAAAAAGTATATCGAGAGGATAGTTTACAAAAGCATGGAATTGTACCATGGCACATACCCGAAGCATTTAAAAACCTACGAATTGCTTTCATGCGACGGGACACGGTGTCCATACTAAAACTATCGGCTGAATTAGGCCATTACATCGGAGATGCGCATGTTCCATTGCATACTACCTCCAATTACGATGGGCAAAAAACAGGACAAACGGGCTTACATAGTTTTTGGGAATCTCGCATCCCAGAAATACTAGATAACGCTTTAGAGGACTGGGTTGGACCGGCGGAATACTTGGCCAACATTCAAAAATCTACTTGGGAATGGGTAATGGATTCTCATCAAGAAGTTCCCAAATTGATACAAAAAGAGCAACAAATCAGTCGGCAAATTCCCCCATCGAAAAAATACATGTTCGAGAAAAAAGGCGGGATTCTACAAAAAACACCCAGTCTTTATTATAGCAAAAAGTACCACCAAAGCCTTGAAAATCAGATTGAAAAGCGCTTTCAGGCGGCCATAAAACATATCAGCGATGCGTGGTATTCTGCATGGGTCGATGCGGGGCAACCCATTTTCCAATAAAAATGTGCAATTTTGTGACATGGAAACTAAAAAATTCGTCCAATTAAAACCTGGCAAAGACGCGCCTGTAAAAAGATTTCACCCATGGATTTTTTCAGGTGCCATTCTAAAACAAAGCCAAAATCTACAAGACGGAGATTGGGTAGATGTGACCAGTTCGAGGGAGGAATTCCTTGGGACCGGACATTTCCACCATGGAAGTATCACAGTTAAAATCGTTTCCTTCAAGCCCATCGATTCCAAGGCTGATTTTTGGAAATCAAAAATCGAACAGGCCTATGCTTTACGAAAAATAATTCCATTCCATCAAACGAATGCCTTTCGACTTATTCATGGCGAAGGAGACGCTTGCCCAGGTTTGGTGATTGATTTCTATAACGGTATTTTAGTTTTTCAAGCCCATACCATTGGCATGCATTTGGACCGAGCGGAAATTGTGCAAGCCCTAAAATCAGTATTCGGAGCGCAAGTCGTAGCTATTTATGACAAAAGTAAAGAAACCCTCCCTCCCGAATATGCAGCGACTTGCCAAAACGGATTTCTTTTTGGTGAAGTACCTGTTCCGCATCGTATCGAGGAGAATGGAGTTGCCTTTTCGGTCAACTGGGTTACGGGGCAAAAAACTGGATTTTTTATTGACCAACGAGATAATCGCAAACTAATTGCCGAATATGCGGAGGGGAAATCCATCCTTAACACATTTTGTTATTCAGGAGGATTTTCTTTGTATGCCTTAAAAGCGGGCGCTAAAAAAGTGATTTCCCTAGATGCATCGGCTAAAGCAATCGATTTAGTCAATCAAAATAGTGAATTAAATGGCATCAGCGAAGGACACGAAGCCATTGTGGGCGAAACCCTACCCTATTTAAAAAACACCGAAGAGATATTTGATATCATTATTTTGGATCCACCCGCCTTTGCGAAATCACTAGGAAGCAAACACAAAGCCTTGCAAGGATATCAGAAAATCAATCAATTAGCCTTGAAAAAAATTAAACCCAACGGACTCCTGTTCACCTTTTCATGCTCCCAAGTGATTTCACGTGATTTATTCTACAACATGCTCGTTGCCGCAGGCATCGAAGCCGGACGTGAAATCCAAGTCCTTCATCAAATGACCCAGGCACCAGATCATCCGATCAATTTATTCCATCCAGAAAGCAATTACTTAAAAGGATTTGTCCTTCGGGTTATTTAATTCACAAAACGGAATAAACGACTCCAGCGAATTTTTCCTTTAAACAAGCCTTTGTTCGGATCTAATGACATCCAAACAAATACCGCCTTTCCTACGATATGATCTGCCGGCACAAATCCCCAAAACCGAGAATCTGCTGAATTATGGCGATTATCACCCATCATAAAATAATAATCCTGCTTAAACGTATAGCTCTTTAATGGCTTTCCATTTTGCAAAATTTGATCGCCTTGCACCGTTATCCCTTCATTTCCTTCGTATTTTGAAATCGCCTCTTGGTATAATTTGACATTTTTAGGATCCAAATTTATCGTCAAGCCTTTCGCAGGAATTTTAATAGGACCATACCAATCACGATTCCATTTAAATAAAGTAGTATCATGCGGAAAAATAGCATCAAAAGTCACTCCTTTGGGATCTTTGAAAGAATCATAATCGAAAGTTTTCGCCCAAGATGCTTTGGCTATTTGGTCCAACATACTTTTGGACGTATTTAATTTATAGCCGACCAATTGATTCAAAGAATCTGCTAATGGCAACCAATCAGCGGAATCAAAACTTGCATCTGGCGCATTTCGAATACCATATTCATCAAAAAACTTTTCATCTAAATTCTCTTTGGTCTTCATGAAAACAGGATGTTGCATCCGTTCCGGATTCTCCATTGGTTTTTGATTCACAAAAACTTGTTGGTCACGCACTTCCAAAACATCCCCTGGCGTAGCTACACAGCGCTTCACATAAAATGTACGCAAATCCAATGGCGCATCCCCATCCTCCTCAAAATTCGGGACATTGAACACGACCGCATCCCCCTTTTTCACCTCGGAAAAACCAGGTAAACGAAAAGTGGGTAAATTGAGCCAACGTAAATAAGAAGGAATATTGGTAAACCAAATCTTTTGATGCGTCAATGGCAACTGCAAAGGCGTTTTAGGCGTCCGAACGCCGTAATGCATTTTGCTTACAAATAGAAAATCACCAACCATTAAGGAACTTTCCATGGAAGGTGTTGGAATCGTATAAGCCTCAAATAGGAAAAAACGAATTAAGGTGGCCGCCACTACAGCGAACATCACGGAATCCAACCACTCACGAAAGGCTGATTTTGGGCTAGGCTTTTTTGTTTCTTTTACAGACATAAACTTATTTTTTTTGTAAATAATGATCAATTAATTCTTGAGACGGCTTATTAATGTAGGGGGAAGGAAATCCTCGTTCAATAAAATCAGGATCTTCCATATTCGTATAACGCAAATGGGAAGACCAGCGTATCTCATTATTTGTAATCACACCTGATTCATGTACCAAAAGTGTAGAAAAAATAACAATATCACCCACGTTAACCTCAGGCTGCAAGGAAGGATAGGCCGATCGATCAAAGGGAACTTCAGCAAAACCATTTTCCAATTTATCCGTCAAAGGCCCCAATTTATGACTGCCTGGATAAAAAATTACAGGTCCGTGTCCTAGCGTTAAATCAATTAATGGAAACCAAATCACTATCGAATCCTGGGAAGACAACATAGAGACCCAATCTTGATGTAATGGAGTTTTATAAAAATGCTCCGACATCGCTAAATCTGGATGATTAAAAAACAACACAGGCCGCGTACACATCAATGGGCTAGATAAGCCTAAACCTTTTACCAATTGAACCAATTCGGGATCCACGGACAATTGATATAACTCAACTAATCCCGTTTGAATCAATTTACCACAACTCGTAAAAGTCGATAAATGATTTTGGAACAAAGTCGTCATTTGGGTTAAAAAATCTCCTTCAATTCCCAAATGATCAAACTGAATTTGAAAAATACGCTTGGCCGCTAGATGAATATTTTCAATCGTCTGCTGATCAAAAAAACCAGAAATCACCACGACCCCGTCTTTATCTAAATCAGTCTTTAATTGTGCTAAATCCAACATATCTTTTATTTCAACATATCATCCATGCCCAACACTCCTTTCTTATCTGCTACCCATTCTGCCGCAATCACCGCCCCTAAGGCAAATCCTTCCCGACTATAGGCCTCATGTGTAATTTCAATTTGATCTACTTTCGAAATATATTTTACCGTATGAGTTCCTGGTTTGGTGGATTCTCGTTGAGACCAAATCGCAACTTCATCTGCGCTCGGTATCTGATTATTTACCCATTTATTTTTAGCTGCATGTGCATCGATTATCCCTTCAGCTATCGTAATCGCCGTTCCACTCGGAGAATCCTTCTTTTCCAAATGATGGATTTCATTGGTATAAATATCGTATTCTTTTTGAGGTGCCATTAAGTTGGCCAACATTTTATTCAATTTAAAAAATAAATTGACCCCAATCGAATAGTTTGAAGCATAAAAAAAAGTACCCTGATGAGTCTTGGTGGCGGTTTCTACCTCTTGTTTTTTTTCGAGCCAACCGGTCGTTCCACACACCACCGGAATCTGTTTTTCAATACAGGTCATGATATTATCAAAAGCGGAAGCTGGATTCGAAAATTCAATCGCTACATCCGCATTTGCCGAGGTTAAAGAAGCTAAATCAGAAGCATTATCAATATCAATTTTAGCTACAATTTCATGTCCACGACTTAGCGCTAGACGCTCAATTTCGCGACCCATTTTCCCATACCCAATCAAAACAATCCTCATTTCCTACTATTTTTTAAAATGAAAAGTCAAAGATACACCCGAATAGAGCATTTTCGAAAAAGGGTCAAAATCCACATTCGGCTTTATTCGCATACTTATATCATCCGACACATCAAAAGTCTTTAAGTGTGCACTCACATTTGCATCCACCACATTTAAACCCCAAGCTAAAAACATGCCAATATACGTATAATCCCGATTTCTTCGGTAACCATCGTTTAAGCGCTTCAATTGGTTCACGTCCAAATCCCGAATTTGCCCATCTTCATAAGGAACCGCCACAGTTGCCGGTGGCTTATAACTGGGATCCTCGGGATGAACAGAAACGATGTAATAAAAGTCCCTGTACTTCATATACCGCTCATGATTAAAACTGGCAATCAATCCCAAACTAATAAAGGCTCCAGCGACCAAAGGTAATTTCCAATACTGTCGATTAGAAACCTGACCCCAACCCGGTAAAATCATCGAACGGATGGTAGATTTTCTTGGAACGATTTTAAAAGCTTTTTTTACTAAGGTATCTTGCTTCACCATCAAGGTATCTGCGGCCATATTAGCTTGTAAAATCCCTAGGAATAAAAAACAAAAACACGAAAAACCCTTCGCAAATTGGCTCATGTACTTATTTTTGAACCCCTTCGATGAACTTCACTAATTCATCCTTTGATTTAAAAGTAAATTTCAGTTCACCTTTACCTTCCTCACTCATTTTCAAATGCACAGGTAAAGGAAACAAAGCACTAATTTGACTTTGCAAAGCTTGTATTTCAGCTACATTCAAAACGCCTGAGGTTTTTCCAGCTGGCTTTTCTTCATGCTGATGGGCAGATTGCCGAACCGCATCTTCTAATTTTCTAACCGACCACTCTTCTGAAATAGCCTTTTGAAACAAACTATTTTGCAATTCCGCATTTTCTAAAGAAACCAATGAACGCGCATGACCCATACTCAATCGATTATCCCGAATAGCAATTTGAATGTGCGCTGGCAATTTCAATAAACGCATATAATTAGTCACTGTAGATCTATTTTTACCTACTCGACTTCCTAAATCCTCTTGTTTCAATTGACACTCATCCATCAAACGCTTATAGGAAAGTGCAATTTCAATGGCATTTAAATTTTCACGCTGAATATTTTCAATCAGCGCCATCTCGATCATTTGTTGATCATCCGCCGTCCGCACATAAGCGGGAATTTGATTTAAACCAGCAATTTTAGAGGCTTGTAAACGGCGTTCCCCTGAAATCAATTGGAATTTACGTGGCGCAATTTTCCGAACAGTAATGGGTTGTATGATCCCATGCAAACGGATCGATTCCGCCAAATCTTGCAAAGCGTCTTGTTCAAAATGCTCACGCGGCTGAAAAGGATTGGTTTCAATGAAATCCAAGGAAATCTCTTCCATTAAATTCACCGTATCCAAACTTCCCGCAAAATCAGAAGCATGTAAACCTTTTCGCTGAACTTGTTCAGTATCATCCAATAAAGCGCCAAGTCCCCGACCTAACCCAATTCTTTTTTTAGAATTTGACTCCAATTTACTCATATGCTATTATTTAAATGGCTTGTAATAAACCATTTTTACGTAAAATTTCCCGTGCTAAATTTAAATAACTGATCGTACCTTTTCCTTCTGCATCGTGCATGATAGCTGGAATTCCATAACTCGGCGATTCAGACAGACGAATATTCCGCGGAATAATTGTCTCAAAAACCATATTTTTAAAATGGGAATTAACTTCACTCACAACTTGATGAGATAAGCGCAAACGCAAATCATACATCGTCAATAAGATCCCTTCAATCACCAAGGCTTGATTTAATCGCGCTTGGATAATTTTAATCGTGTTTAATAACTTCCCTAAACCTTCCAATGCATAATACTCACATTGCACAGGGATTATCACTGAATCCGCCGCTGTAAGACTATTAATCGTAATTAAACCCAAGGACGGGGAACAATCCATAATGATAAAATCATAGGAATCTTTAATCGAAGCTAATGCATCCTTCATTTTCCCCTCACGGTTCGTTAAATTAATCATTTCAATTTCCGCACCTACCAAATCTATATGAGATGGTATAATATCCAGAAAGGGAACTTCGGTGGCTACAATACTTTCTTGAACCGTCGATAATCCTACCATGCATTCATAAATGCTTCGTGAAATTTCTTTTGGATTAAAACCTAATCCGGATGTGGAATTCGCTTGTGGATCCGCATCAATAATCAAGGTTTTAAACTCCAAAGCCGCCAAACTAGCCGCTAAATTAATAGCCGTGGTGGTTTTCCCAACCCCCCCTTTTTGATTAGCAATTGCAATGATTTTACCCATGAGTAATTAATTTTGAAGACAATATTACAAAAAAGGTTTCACATCTTTTCGTTGCAAGCAACATTCTATTTATCTTGTACATGAATCTACCTTACCTATGACAAACACACCTTCATCATCCCACCCTAAAGGCCTTTATGTATTATATTCAACCGAAATGTGGGAACGCTTTAATTTCTATGGAATGCGGGCTATGCTATCCCTATTCCTTGTAAATGCCCTAGCATTTAAACAGACGGAAGCGTCAATTTTATATGGAGGATTTTTAGGATTAAGTTATTTGACTACAATGATGGGAGGATTCGTTTCCGACCGTTTCTTAGGCAATCGAAATTGCATTATTATAGGTGGATTGGTGATGGCCATTGGCCAATTATGTTTGTTTGGATCAGCCAATACTTTTCAAGGAAATATCGACCTCGCAAATGGTTTAATGTGGCTAGGTTTATTATTCCTGATTCTAGGCAATGGATTTTTCAAACCCAATATTTCCTCCATGGTGGGCCAATTATATCCCAAAGGAGACAATCGCCTAGACGCTGCCTTCACCATCTTTTATATGGGAATCAATACAGGAGCATTTTTAGGGATGTTGATTTGTCCCTGGTTAGGCGATGTGAAAGTAGATGGTGTTCGTAATTTAGACGCCTTCAAATGGGGATTTCTTGCAGCAGGAATAGCCATGTTAATCGGAACGGTTAGCTTCTATTTTCTCAAAAACAAATACATCGTTAAACCTAACGGCGAACCAGTAGGAGAAGCTCCCAAATTTAACGAAGTTTCAAATGAAGAACTTGAATCCGAAAAGGCTGTCTTTTCAAATAAATCAATCCTTATCACGTTGGCCATTTTCTTTTCATTGATTTTAGGCTTTCACCAATTATCCCTTTCTGCCGAGGCTAACCCGATTAAAGACTGGATATATCCCATTATTTATGCGGCAGGTATCAGCTTAGCCTTTTTGATCATGACCGATCGGGCCCTAACACCCATTGAACGAAATCGCATCTGGGTAATGTATATCATCGCTTTTTTTGTCATTTTCTTTTGGGCAGCCTATGAACAGGCAGGTTCTTCGTTGACCTTCATTGCGGACCAACAAACCGATTTGCATTTCCTAGGTTTTGAATTACCCCCAAGTTCCGTTCAAAATGCCAATTCGTTTTTTATCATTTTACTCGCATTCCCATTTAGCTGGATTTGGATTCGTCTTTCCAAAAAAGGCATCGAACCTAATTCCCCAGCCAAACAAGCCATTGGTTTATTACTATTAGCCATAGGGTATTTAATTATCGCCCTGCAAGTCAAAGACCTTGGCACGGGAAAATTAGGCGTGGTTTGGTTATTTATCATGTATTTATTCCATACGATGGGTGAATTATGTTTATCACCTATTGGTTTGTCCCTCGTTTCTAAATTGGCACCCAAACGTTTCTCTTCTTTATTAATGGGCGTATGGTTTTTAGCGAATGCAGCCGGTTATGCTTTGGCAGGAACTTTAGGCGCATTACTTCCTCCCGTGGATTCAGGACAGGGTACCGCCCTCAACTTCCCAAGCTTTTTAGGATTCGAAATTCATAACCTATATGAATTCTTTATGGTTTTTGTGATTATGGCAGGTATTGCTGCTGTTTTATTGTATACCTTGGCGAACGGTCCTTTAAAACGAATGATGCATGGCATCCGATAATCTTTTGACATATGAACGAACCAGATCATCATTTACACGAAAAACATTTAAAGAGTTCTGAATTCATTACCGATATCGTGATTGGTATGTCGGATGGCCTCACAGTTCCATTTGCTTTAGCCGCGGGACTATCTGGAGCCGTTGCTTCCTCTTCCATTGTCACAACTGCCGGTATCGCTGAAATTGTAGCCGGCTCCATTGCCATGGGATTAGGCGGTTATTTAGCTGGCCAAACAGAACAAGAGCATTACGAAGCCGAATTAAAAAGAGAGTACGAAGAGGTAGAACGGGTGCCTGATCGAGAAAAAGAAGAAATCCGAGAGGTTTTTGAAAGTTACGGCCTAACGCCTGAAGCACAAGAAATTGTTGTAGAAGCCATTTCAAGTGACAAAGACAAGTGGGTTGATTTCATGATGCGCTTCGAATTAGGTTTGGAAAAACCCAATCCTAATCGTGCTCGAAACTCAGCCTTTACTATCGGACTATCCTATGTAGTCGGTGGATTTATCCCATTGATTCCCTATTTCTACGTAGAAAATCCAGTGGATGGACTAATTTTTTCGGCAGAAATAACCCTCGTAGCTTTATTGGTTTTCGGCTATTTCAAAAGCAAAGTAACGGGACAAAATCCATGGCTAGGTTCGGTAAAAGTGGCCTCCATTGGGGCCGCAGCCGCAGCGGCAGCTTATATGGTGGCTAAATTATTTCAATAAGCCGAAACCGTATCATCCCCGCGTGAATCTGCGCCTCCTTGGCGTTTGCCGGAAGGTAATATGAGAATTCCTTCCACTAGACCAATGCCTGCCGTAGGACCAAATTCATAGCCCTTCGATTTTAAACGAAATAATTGATCCTCCGAAAAACGCTTAGGTTCAAAACGTGTTTGTTCGGGTAACCATTGGTGATGAAAACGGGGAAATTCAACGGCCTGTTGCATATTCATCTTCATTTCCAATACATTCAAAGCTACCTGAAACACGCTTGTAATGATCGTAGAGCCCCCAGGTGTGCCTAATACCATTTTTAATTGATTGTTTTCCGTGATAATGGTAGGGGTCATACTAGAAAGCATACGTTTTTGAGGTTGAATCTCATTAGCTTTTGTCCCAATCAATCCATATAAATTAGGCGCACCTGCTTTGGCACTAAAATCATCCATTTCATCATTTAATAAAAAGCCCGCACCGCCTACAAATACTTTACTTCCATAGGAATTATTCAAGGTAGTCGTGATGGAGACTGCATTTCCATCTGCATCAACGATAGAATAATGAGTAGTTTCAGGACTTTCATAAGCCGGAAAATCACCAGCGGCTACCTCCTTACTTGGCGTCGCCCGATCAAAGGACATCGTCTTCATCCGGTCACTTAAATAAGCGGGATCAACTAATTCTTTTAATGGAACTTTAACAAAATCGGGATCACCAAGCCATTTGGCACGATCAGCAAATACTCGACGTTCTGCTTCAATCATCACCTGTATCGTTGAATCAGAACTAGGTCCCCATTTCGCCAACGGATATTTTTCAACCATTTGCAATAACTGCGCTAAAGCCACCCCACCACTGGATGGAGGTGGCATTCCGATAACTTCATAGCCTTTATAGGATTGAACGATGGGTTGCCGCCACACAGCACGGTACTTTTTCAAATCCTTTTTACTAATTATCCCTCCCTGCCTTTTCATTTCAGAGACTATTAAATCAGCGGTTTTCCCTGCATAAAAACCTTTTAATTTTTTTTCTGAAATACGAATCAAACTTTCTGCTAAATCAGTTTGAATTAATTTTTCACCCGTTTTCCAGGTATTGGTATCCGATTTGATCAAATAGGACTTGCCAGGATTTTCCTTGATAAAATCTGCTTTATTTCGGTTTAGGCCTCTTGCTTCTTTTTCCGTCAAATCAAGACCATTTTTTGCCAAATCAATCGCAGGAGCCACTAATTCTGCCCAAGTTAATTTCCCGAATTTCGAATGCATCTCAACCATACCAGCCACAGTTCCTGGAACACCTGCTGAAAAAATCCCAACAAAACTTTTACCTGGAATAATATTCCCCTTTTCATCTAAATACATATCACGATGACCTTTTAAAGGGGCCTTTTCACGATAATCTAGCGCGAAATTTTGACCTTTCGCATCTCTGTATACTAAAAAACCTCCTCCGCCTATATTTCCTGCGGATGGATGACAAACGGCTAGAGCAAAATTGACCGCCACCGCGGCATCAATCGCATTTCCACCTTTTTTAAGGATTTCTAGTCCAACGGCACTAGCTACGGGATGTGTAGAAACAACCATTCCTTTGGATGATTCGACCAAAGGTTTTTGCGTATTTTGAGCTTCAGAAATTAAATAAAAAGAAACGAAAAGAAAGGTTATCAAAAATTTCATAGGTTTTAATTTGGATGGAGCTTTAAAATTAATAGAAAAATGAGGAAAAGCAGTAATTGTTAAGGTTGTGTTAATAAAAATTAAAATTAACTTTGTGATTATTTGAAGAATTTTTAACCAAAACGATAAATTAAAGTGGATATTTTCGAGAAAGTAGTTAATAATATGGGCCCGATTGGTGCCCATGCACATTATTCACATCACTATTTTTCATTTCCAAAATTGACCGGCGAATTAGGTCCCCGCATGACCTTCATGGGAAAAGAAATGCTTAATTGGTCTTTAAACAACTATTTAGGTTTAGCCAATCACCCTGAGGTTCGCCAAGCAGATGCCGATGCAGCCGCCAAATATGGTTTAGCGTATCCAATGGGTGCTCGGATGATGTCTGGAAATACCGATGAACATGAGGAATTTGAGCGTCAATTGGCCGAATTTGTTGGCAAAGAGGATGCATTTCTATTGAATTACGGGTATCAAGGTGTCATGTCGATCATCGAATGTATGGTCGACCATCGTGATGTTATCGTATATGATGCAGAGTCACATGCCTGCCTGATTGATGGAATTCGTTTACACAAAGCCAAAATGGGGGATTATTATAAATTCAACCATAATGACATGGATTCCTTGCGTAAAAATTTAGAACGTGCCTCCAAGCGAGTAGCTGAAACGGGAGGCGGGATTTTAGTGATTACAGAAGGTGTTTTTGGAATGTCGGGAAAAGTAGGTGCATTAGATAAGATTGTAGAACTAAAGAAGGAATTCGATTTCCGATTGTTAGTCGATGATGCACATGGATTTGGTACCATGGGAGCGCATGGACGCGGGGTAGGTGAATTTTTAGATTGTACGGAGGGAATTGATTTATATTTTTCGACTTTCGCTAAGTCAATGGCCGCAATTGGGGCTTTTGTTGCCGCACCGAAGGACATCATCATGTACCTAAAGTACAACATGCGTTCTCAAACCTATGCAAAGGCGCTTCCGATGCCCTTTGTTATCGGAGGAATGAAACGTTTAGAGCTAATTAAAAAACATCCCGAGTTAAGATCTAAATTGTGGGAAAATGTAAAAGCTTTACAAGAAGGGTTAAGAGCAAAAGGTTTTGACATCGGGGAAACAGCTTCACCCGTAACACCTGTGTTTTTACATGGAGATTATGATATTGCAGCTGTGACTTCTTTAGTCCGTGATTTACGCGAAAACATGGGAATCTTCTGTAGTATCGTCGTGTATCCAGTCGTTCCAAAGGGCCAAATTATGTTGCGAATCATTCCGACATCCTCTCATACGCTCGAAGATATTACGTATACGACTGAATGTTTTGCGGAAGTTCAAAAAAGGCTGAAAGCGGGTTACTATAAGGCTTAAAAAGCGATTTTTGTAATATTTTAGGTTTTTTTTAACTTTTTTAACTTTTTTTTGTCTTTTTTAATTGAAATAATTTGCGAGAATTAAAAATTTGGCTAAATTTCGTATTATAAACGCTTTAAACGGCGAATAAAGACAATCTAAATTTTTTACAACCTAAAATTAATTATTATGAGCAGATTTGCACAAGTGAAGGACCTAGTTACTTCTTTAGAATCAGATTTCGAAAAATTCTACGAAAAAGGAAATCAAGCTGCGGGAACTCGCGTAAGAGGAGGCCTTCAACAATTGAAAACTTTGGCACAAGAAATTCGTACTGAAGTTCAAAACAAAAAGAACGGAGGAAATTAATTTTCCCTACTTCATAAAAAAAGGCTCGAGAAATCGAGCCTTTTTTTATGTCAAAACTTATTTACGTGCATTGCCGTGGCAAGTCCATCCACCATTAATTTACCTCTTTCTAACTCAAATACCTGTGTGCTTACCTCTGCCGTATGTTTTTCACGGTTAATAGTAAGCACCTCGAAAGCTGCCCGGTAGTTTTGTCCAACAAATAATGGACGTTTGAATTCAGTAATTTGTTTGACGTACACACTTCCTTCACCCGGGAATTCCATTCCCATAACTCTTGAAAATACGCTTGCAATCAATGCACCATGAATAATTGGCTTTTTGAATGGCGTTTGGGCCGCATAAACTTCATCCCAATGCAAAGGATTAAAATCACCTGAAATTTTACAAAATTCATTCACCTGTTTTTGGCTAAATGAAAATTCAATTTCGTACCGATCTCCAATTTGATACATATAGCTTAAAATTAATTAAATTGCGCCTCGAAAATTAAGGCATGGTTTATTTTATATTGAATCCTAATTCTGGTAACAAAAGTACAGCAAGCAAAGGGCAAATGATGGAATATTTAAAAAAAATTCCAAATTCGGCACTTCTTCTTACCGAATATCCTGGCCATGGTCATCATTTAGCCCAAGAAATAAAGAAAACAAAACCCGACCGCATCGTTGCTATCGGTGGTGATGGTACGATAAATGAAATAGCATCAGCACTTACAAGTGATCAAATTTCCCTGGGCATCATTCCTTTGGGTTCAGGCAATGGCCTGGCGAGGCATTTGGGCATTCCCATGGATTTCAAAAAGGCATGCCAGGTAGCCATCTCAGGGACAATGGATGAAATTGATGTACTTACTTGGAATGGTCAAGCTTTTTTTTGTACGGCAGGAATAGGATTTGACGCAAAAGTGGCTCAGGACTTTGCCTTAAAAAATGGTAGAGGCCTGAATAATTATATCCGCGCGACATTAGAAAATTCCTTATCCTACAGGCCTATCGAAATTACACAGAAAGGAACCAAAGAAATGATCTTTTCAATGACCTTTGCCAATGCGAACCAGTTTGGCAACAATGCCTATATTTCACCCAATTCTGACCTTCAAGATGCCCTTTTCGAGGTAATTAAAATCAAACCCATCCATTTTATTGAAAAAATGGAACTTGGAATTAGACTATTTTCAAAAGGAATCCCCAAGCACCCAAAAATCGATATTCAAAGCCTTAATTCCTTCGATTGTGAAGCCCCAGTTGGCATTCCTTATCACATCGATGGAGAATCCAAAATACTTGACAGACCCAAGATAGAAATTCGGACCTTTCCAAAAAATTTAAAAATTATTCACTAAGTCACTAATATTTTTAAATTAGGTTAACGAGCTGATTTTCAATTAGTTAAAATGTTTATTACCTAAAATCAATAAAATCTTTGAAAAAAAATACGTTTTTTATTCAAAAAAAAATTGATTTTTTTTATTTGATTTTTTTAAGTCAAAATGGGTTTAAGCAGTACATTAATTGAACAATTTTTAGTTCCAAATTTTATTGCATCTTTTTTTCAAAAAAAAAGCAGTTTTTTATTTTTTTACAATTTGCTTCGACCCCGAATTTTACTATTTTTGTCTCCCCGCTAAATAAAACTTTTTAAGTTTTTAGTAGAATCAGCCATTATTTGAAATTTATAAAACAAAAAGGTAGTTTTTGCCAATTTTGGTAAAACTTCCCATGGAATTAGTATCTTAAAAATTTATGCAAACAATAGTTCAAGAGTTATGGAATAAGTGCCTTAGAATCATCCGCGATGATATCTCTGAGCAAAATTTCACGACCTGGTTTGCGCCCATCGTTCCGATTAAATTTGTCAATGATACCCTAACGATACAAGTACCCTCCCAATTCTTTTATGAATGGCTGGAGGAGAATTATGTATCTGTGTTTAGAAAGGCGATTGATCAAGTAATCGGAAAAAATGGAATGCTTGAATATTCAATCGTAGTGGACAAAGGGGATCGGAAAAACCCACCTATTACATTTAACCTTCCAAACAGTGCTTCACCTGCTTCAAATTCAAGTGCTTCTCATTTAATCCAACGAAATCCATTCCAATTTAAGGACTTGGATTCTCTTGAACTTGATTCTTATTTAATCCCAAAATATACATTCGATAAATTTATTGAAGGAGATTGTAATCGCTTAGGTCGCGCCGCCGGATTAGCGGTTGCCGATAAACCTGGACTAACTTCATTTAATCCACTAATGATTTATGGAGGAGTGGGCCTAGGAAAAACGCACTTAATTCAGGCGATTGGAAATCAAATTAAAGATCAATTTCCTGATAAATTCGTGTTATATGTGTCCACGGAAAAGTTTACAAACCAATTTGTAAATGCCATCCGTAATAATTCAATTGAAACATTTACTAATTTCTACCTCCAAGTGGATGTTTTGATTATCGATGATGTTCAATTCCTATCCGGAAAAGAAAAGACACAAGAAACTTTCTTTAATATATTCAATCATTTGCATCAATCAGGCAAGCAAATCATTCTATCCTCTGACCGCGCACCACGTGATTTAGCCGGTATGGAAGATCGGTTGCTAAGTCGTTTCAAATGGGGCTTAACCGCAGATTTACAGCAACCTGATTTCGAAACCCGCATCGCCATTATTCAAAAGAAATTACAAGATGATGGAATTCACATTAATTTGGAGGTACTCGAGTATTTAGCTCATTCCATCCAAACCAATGTACGTGAATTAGAAGGTGTAATCATTTCCTTAATGGCTCAGGCCTCCTTGACCCGCAAGGAAATCGACTTAGAATTAGCTAAATCGACCCTCAAAAGCATCGTAAACGACCAAGAAAAAGAATTAAGCGTAGATAATATTTTAGATGTCGTTACCCTTCATTTCGATGTTGATCTAGAAACTTTACAAGGAAAATGCCGGAAAAAAGAAAATGTTTTTCCTAGACAAGTAGCCATGTACATGTTAAAAGAATTAACTAATCTACCATTAAAGTCCATTGGTTACCATTTTGGGGGAAGAGATCACAGTACAGTCATTCATGCCGTGCAAAGTATTTCAGAAGCTATGGCATCAGATAAATCGGTTGAAAAAACCGTCCGAAAACTTTTTAACCGATTTAATGTCGCACAAAACTAAAAAAGAGGCTTTCGCCTCTTTTTTTATTCAATCAATAGACCTCCTATTCCTTTACATCTTTATCTAATAACACATTTTCATTCCCCTTGATCTTTTCCTTGATTTTAACCTCCAATTCATCCATCAATTCTGGATTATCTTTAATTAAATCCTTAACTGCATCTCTTCCTTGCCCTAAACGATTTCCATTGTAAGAAAACCAAGAACCTGATTTATCAATTACACCTAAGTCGACACCTAAGTCTATAATCTCTCCAGCTTTGGAAATCCCTTCGCCATACATGATATCAAATTCAACCACCTTAAATGGAGGCGCTAATTTATTTTTCACTACCTTAACGCGGGTTCTATTGCCCGTAATGGAATCAGCACTTTCCTTAATTTGACCAGCCCGACGAATATCCAAACGCACCGAAGCATAAAATTTCAATGCATTTCCCCCCGTAGTCGTTTCCGGCGAACCGAACATTACGCCAATTTTATCCCGCAATTGATTAATAAAAATACAGCAACAACCCGTCTTGTTAATCGTTCCCGTTAATTTACGTAGCGCCTGAGACATCAAGCGAGCCTGTAATCCCATCTTAGAATCACCCATCTCCCCTTCAATCTCCGCTTTAGGAACCAAAGCTGCCACCGAGTCAATCACAATGATATCAATCGCTCCCGAACTAATTAAATGTTCGGCAATCTCCAATGCCTGCTCGCCATTATCTGGCTGAGAAATCAATAAATTCTCCGTATCAATCCCTAATTTCTCTGCATAGGCCCGATCAAAAGCATGTTCCGCATCCACAAAAGCTGCCAAACCACCCGCCTTTTGCGCCTCAGCAATGCAATGCAAGGTCAATGTCGTTTTACCCGAAGATTCTGGACCATAAATTTCAACCACACGACCGCGAGGAACACCCCCGATACCTAAGGCTAAATCTAAACCCAATGATCCCGTTGAAATCACGGGAACATCCATCACCTTACTATCCGACAAGCGCATTACCGTGCCCTTACCATACGCTTTATCCAACTTCTCTAATGTCGTTTGAAGTGCCTTCAGCTTTTCTGCGGCTAAGCTAGTTACATCGCCTGATTGTTTTGCCATGATTTATTTATTGATAAATTTGAGTGTTTCTTATTTGTAATTTCAACTTACCTTGTAAGCCTAAACAAAAATAGGAAATACCACACAATATTTAATCAATTTCAACGATAAACTACTTGGTAAAATAAGTTCAATTTTAAAAATCATAACCTGCGTGCCAAATTACCAATATCACCATAAAATCTTCTTTCTAATTATCAATATACTGATACCCCTCTTCCACATTATCGCGCAGGACAGCTCCACGCTAATCGGTCAAGAACAATTAGAATATCGAATTCATTTAGGATTCATTAATGCCGCTCAAGCGACCATTAAAAGTTCTTCAAATACCATCAATATCGGTAATAAAACCACCCGTAAAATTGAAATAGAAGGCAAAACTGTAGGAATTTTGGATATGATCAGTCCTGTGGTTGATTATTGGTCAACGTACCTGGACGTCCAATCACGCGTACCTTTAAAAACGGAAATGAAGAAAAAAGAAGGACGCTATCGAAAAGAAGAAACGGTGATTTTTGACCATGAAAAGGGAATCGCCAAAATTAACTCCCCACAAAATACGCCCGTAGAAAAAAATATGGCCATAAGTAAAGGTATGTTAGACATTATAGGTGGTTACTATTTTTTACGCGATAAAAACCTGAGTGACATGAAGCCAGGTCAAAAATTAAGTGCAAAAGTCCTGATGGATGGAAGTATATATGAATTATGGTTTGTCGTAAAAGGTTTTGAAAAAGTAGAAGGGAAATTTGGTTCCAAAAACTGCATTCGAACTTCTTTGGTATTACCCAAAAACAATTTATTTGAAGATAAGGATGCCATTCGACTTTGGATCAGTCAAGATAAATACCAAATCCCCTTCAAAATGGAAGTGAATCTGAAAATTGGCTTTTTAACCATCGATTTAGAAAATTATCAAATTCAAAGCAAAGCCATATACACCCTAGCTCCGTAATGCTTTTTGATAAACCTCCACCACCCTTTTACGTGCCATGTCATGGTCTACGATAGGTTTGGGGTAAGTAAATTCCATAAATTCAGGCACCCAATGTTTGACATATTCTAATTTAGGATCAAATTTTTGCATTTGTAAGGTCGGATTAAAAACCCTAAAATAAGGAGCCGCATCGCAACCCGAACCCGAAGCCCATTGCCAACCTCCATTATTCGCCGAAAAATCAAAATCTAATAACTTCTCTGCAAAATAAGCCTCTCCCCATCGCCAATCGATCAGTAAATGTTTGACCAAAAAACTTGCCACCACCATACGCACCCGATTGTGCATAAAACCCGTTTGATTTAATTCACGCATACCCGCATCGACTAAAGGATAACCCGTCCTCCCCGCTCGCCAAGCCTCAAATTCAGCCTCATTATTACGCCAAACGATGCGATCATATTCCTTTCTAAACGCTTTGCCCTCACCTACTTGAGGAAAATGATGCAAAATAGAAAAATAAAAATCTCGCCAAATTAATTCGTTCAACCACGTTTCTGATTTTCCCAAAGCTCTCAAAACCAAAGATCGAATGGAGATCGTACCAAATCGTAAATGCACGGATAAGCGAGATGTTCCTGGTAATGCCGGGTAATCCCGATTTGCCTGATACTGTTGGATCAATTCATCCGCCACCAAATCATTCGGAAATGTAATACCTGCGGGTTCGAAACCTAAATCAAGTAAGCTCGGCATTGGAAATTTAATGGCTAAATAATTTTTACCATATTCAGAACCGTAGCTGCTCACAGGATGCTGAGCCAAACGCTCTTTCCATTTTCGAGAATAGGGAGTAAAAACTGTATAAGGAGTGCCTTGGCCACTTAAAAGTTCGGATTTTTCAAAAACAACTTGATCTTTAAACGAATGAAAGGCAATGCCTTGGCCTTGAGCCCAACCCTTGATATTCGAATCTCTTTCCACGCCATAGTGTTCATAATCATGATTGCAATAAATAGCTTGAATGGAATATTGAGTCGAAATTTCTTGAAATGCCTTCAATGGACTGTCATGCAATACGAACACATCAGCCCCCAAGGCTTTCAATTGATCTTTAATTTTCTGAATGGCTCGATGAATAAATTCTACCCGCGCATCTTTTTTTGATGGCAAACGATTTAAAATAGTTGGATCAAAAATAAAAATAGGTAAAACCGGAAACTCCCCAGACAAAGCTTGGAATAATCCACAATTGTCCTCCAGTCGTAAATCCCTTCGAAACCAAAAAATCGAGACTTTATTCATGTACAAATATAGGTTTAAAAGCTAACAAAGCGGATTCGTATTTGTTTTAAAAAATTTACCTTGACAAGCCCCCTTTGAAAAGTGTATATTTGTAAAATACACATATCAAAACCCATCCGAATGAAATTATCTGAATTCAGATTTGATTTACCTCAAAGTTTAATTGCACTTAATCCAACCGAAAATCGCGAAGATGCGCGCATGATGGTGATTAATCGAAAAGAGAAAACCATTGAACATAAAAAATTCACTGATATCATCGATTATTTTGGTGAAGGTGATGTTTTAGTAACAAATAATACGAAAGTTTTCCCAGCACGATTATACGGAAATAAAGAGAAAACGGGTGCTCAAATTGAAGTGTTTTTATTACGTGAATTAAATAGAGAGCATCGTTTATGGGATGTGTTGGTAGATCCCGCACGAAAAATTCGCGTTGGAAATAAATTATATTTTGGTGATTCAGACTTAGTGGCGGAGGTCATTGACAACACAACCTCTCGAGGTCGTACCATTCGCTTTTTGTACGATGGAGATCATGATGCCTTAATGGAAGCGATACATGAATTAGGCGAAACACCTCTCCCCGAAGAAATTCGGTCGAAGCGGGAGGCCACCGAAGATGATCGGGAGCGTTTCCAAACGATTTATGCAGAACATGTAGGGGCTGTAGCGGCACCAACTGCCGGTTTGCACTTTTCGAAAATCGTCATGAAAAAAATGGAATTAAATGGTGTTCAATTTTCACCGATTACCTTGCATGTTGGCTTAGGTACTTTCCGCCATGTTGACGTAGAAGATTTAACCAAGCATAAAACAGATTCCGAGCATTTCATGATTAATGAGGATACCTGTAAATTTGTGAATGACGCTATTGACAACAAAAAGAAGGTTTTAGCCATTGGCACTACGGTGATGAAGGCATTGGAATCATCTGTATCCGCGAGTGGTCATTTAAAGCCGATTAATAGTTGGACCGATAAGTTCATCTTCCCTCCTTACGAATTCAAAATACCTTCTGCTTTATTAACGAATTTCCACCTTCCTGAATCCATTTTGTTAATGATGGCTTCCGCATTTGGCGGGTACGAATTAGTACAAGAAGCTTACAAACAAGCCATTAAGGAAAAATATCGCTTCTTCAGTTATGGAGATGTGATGTTAATTATTTAAAGACATACATTGAAAAAATTTGCCATTATTGTCGCTGGAGGAAAAGGTCAACGCATGAATAGCGCGATCCCGAAACAATTTTTGCTGCTCCAAGGCAAACCGGTTTTGTTTCATACCTTGAAACAATTCAAATTGGCAGACCCAAATATCGAACTCATTTTAGTTTTGCCCAAGAATCAATTTGATTTTTGGGCAAATTTATGTCTGAGCCATCCTGAAATCCACATAGAGACACCGCATCTTCTTGTAGAAGGAGGAGAAACGCGCTTTCATTCGAGTCAACAAGGCATTCAAGCAATCTCATGGGATAAAGATAGCCTCGTTGCTATTCATGATGGCGTGAGGCCTTTGGTTGATCCAAATCAAATACAAGCCGCATTTCACGTGGCCAACGAAAAGGGAAATGCGGTCTTAGCCGTAGCCAGCAAAGATTCGATTCGGAAATGGGATGCGAAAGCGAATCGCTATATTCAAATAGCTAGAGAGGATATTCAACTCATACAAACACCCCAAGTTTTTTTATTAAACGACCTTAAAAAGGCATTCCAACAAGCCTATAACCCTTTATTCACCGATGATGCTAGTGTCGTAGAATCACTAGGCATTAAAATCAATTTAGTTCCAGGATCTTATACAAATATTAAAATCACAAATCCTGAGGATTTGTTAATTGCCGACCAATTTTTATCCGCCTCTAAAACAAATTAAGCATGTGGTTAACCATCGCGAAAGCCATTTTACGTTATAAAGTTTTCCTCCTCATCTTACTAAGTATCATTACGGGTATTTTGGGATATACGGCTAGTAAAATCCAATTAAGTTATGAGTTAGCCAAAATTCTCCCAAAATCAGATGAACGATTTCAATTCTATGAGTCATTCAAAAAGAAATATGGCGAAGATGGTGCCGTTATGGTCATTGGACTCGAAAACAAAGACCTATTTACGATAAAGGAATTCGATGCTTGGAAATCATTAACAAATGAAATCAAAAAAGAATCTGGCATCAAGAATGTACTTTCGGTGGCCAATTTACCGGAAATTTACCTCGATTCCACTGCCAAAAAATTTCAAACACGAAGTATTTGGGAGGCAAGCTTGCCTACGAACCAACAACGACTCGATTCGCTCAAATTTAAATTAGGTCGATTACCCATTTACACAAATTTCCTATATACAGAAGATTTCCGTATTCATCTGATGATGATCACCTTGGATCAAAAGACGATTAATAACAAGAATCGCATTCAATTAGTTAAAAAAATAAAAGCCTTGGGCGAAGCATTTGCCCAAAAAACGGGACATCCGGTTCACTTTTCAGGCATGCCATTTATTCGAACCGAATATACTTCTCAGGTAACCAATGAATTAGCCTTATTTTTAATTTTAGCCATTTTAGTTACCTCGATTATCCTATTTTATTTTTTTAGATCGTTTCAGGTGGTATTTTTTGCCCTAATCGTCATTCTAGTTGGAATTACAGCCTCCATAGCCACCATCGTTTTATTTGATTTTAAAATCACTTTATTATCCGGTTTAATCCCACCATTAATCGTCGTGATTGGAGTTCCGAATGTGATATTTTTATTGAATAAATACCATGAAAGTTATTTAGGAGGAAAAACGAAGGAAGATTCATTGATTGAAAGTGCCTCAAAAGTGGGTAGAACTTTGTTTTTAGCCAATTTGACCACGGCTATCGGATTTGGTGTATTTGCATTTACAGGATCAGGGTTATTGGTGGAATTCGGATTAGTAGCCGCCATCAATGTCATGATTACTTTTTTGATATCCTGGATTCTGATTCCTATTTTCTTCAGTTATTTAGCAGCGCCACAGGCGAAAGACTTAGCGCATTTTGAATCGAAAAAGGTAAACCGCTTTTTAGTTCAAGTGGAAAAATGGGTATTTAGCCATCGGAAAATCATTTATTCCTTCGTGGCATTTTTGGTTTTAATCTCCCTGTATGGCATCAGCAAAATTCAAGCCGTAGGTTATATCGTGGATGATTTACCGCAAGACAATGCCATTTATTCGGATTTGAAATTTATTGAGAATCATTTCAAGGGAGTTATGCCTTTTGAAATCTCGATTGACGCCCATGAAAAAGGCCGTGCCCTAAGTCCAGAAATCCTTTCAAAAATCAAGCGGACAGAAAAACTAATTGCCACGTATCCAGAATTCACGCATGGCTTATCGATTTTAACAGCCACCAAATATTTATATCAGGTATATCGAGGTGGAGATCCGAAATATTATACTTTACCAAGTATTAGTGAATTATCGAAATTGAAGGAATTTCAATCTAGCCTGCAAGGAAAAAACAATTTATTTGCTGGATTTATTGATCCCGATAAACAATTTACCCGTTTGAGTTTTCAAATGAAAGATGCAGGAACAGTTCGCACGCGCGAATTATTTGATGTACTTCAACCAAAAATAGACTCCATATTCCGTACGGATTCAGAAACAGGTGAAATCGTGTCGGCTAAAAACCCTGCTAGTTTTGATGCGAAAATCACCGGAAATTCAGTGATTTATGCCTTTCAAACCGAATATCTGCAGACGAATTTAATCGAAAGTACCTTGACGGCTATCGTCCTCATTTGTGCACTGATGGCCTTATTATTTAGGAGCTGGAAAATGGTCATCATCTCCACCCTGCCCAGCCTCATTCCACTTATTATTACGGCGGGGCTTATGGGACATTTTGGAATTGCATTAAAACCAAGTACC
The DNA here is from genome assembly GCA_903907745.1 of uncultured Cytophagaceae bacterium. GTDB lineage: Bacteria > Bacteroidota > Bacteroidia > Cytophagales > Spirosomataceae > Aquirufa. Next base: position 48,748 of record CAIVPF010000052.1, read on the forward strand.
ATATTAATTTTCTCCATAGCCTTTGGAATTTCGAGCGATGGGACCATTTATTTTTTAACGCGCTACAAAGATGAATTTTTGAAAAATTCACAAAACGTGCAAGGAGCTGTCCAAATCACCATCCAAAAAACAGGGGTCTCCATGTTTTACACGGCTATGATCTTATTTTTTGGCTTCTTTATCTTCACCGCATCTACATTCAAAGGGACCCAGGCATTGGGCATTTTGGTTTCCATTACTTTGTTAATGGCGATGATTTGTAATTTAGTTTTACTTCCGGCTTTTTTGATGAGTTTAAATAAAAAGGAAATTTCTGAGCTTTTGGAAGAATAAAATGCAAAAAAAAGAATCCATTTATACGATTTCTTTCTGGTTACTCTGTCTAAGTAATTTTTTGTTTTCTGCGAGTTTCTCCATGATTATCCCTGAATTACCGGATTATTTGGCGAGCATGGGCGGTCGAGAATACATCGGATACACGATCGCTCTATTCACGTTGACCGCAGGTTTAAGTCGGCCCTTTTCAGGCAAATTAACGGACCGCATCGGTCGGGTCCCGATTATGGCCATAGGTTCCATCGTTTGTTTTGTTTGTGGAGGACTTTATCCTCTCATTCATACCTTTCAAGGCTTTTTATTCCTACGATTCTTACACGGCTTTTCTACGGGGACTAAACCAACGGCCACCGCCGCCTATGTCGCCGATATCATTCCTGAAAATCGGCGAGGCGAGGCGCAAGGGGCTTTAGGGATATTTACAGCGACAGGAATGTCGATCGGGCCGGCCATTGGTAGTTATTTAGCCTCCGAAATAGGTCTCAATGAAATGTTTTGGATATCATCTTTATTCGCTCTTTTGTCCATTTTGATATTAATGCGATTAAAAGAAACCTTACCCAAAGCGATGAAATCACCCTTTAGCTTTCAACTGTTTCGTATTGGTTGGCATGATGTTTTCGAACCCAAAATCCTGCCCGTTTTTTGGATCATGTTATTAGTTTCTTTTTCATCGGGTGTCGTGGTGACCTTATTGCCAGATATTTCGAAGATGATTGGTTGGCATAACAAAGGCCTTTATTTTACCATTTATACGATTTCCTCCATCCTAGTACGCGTGTTTTTTTCCAAAAGTTCAGACCGTCATGGACGTATACCCGTATTATTAATTTCGGGATTATTTTTAATAGGTGCCATGTTCATCATGGTGATCGAATTAAACACCTATACGGTAAGCATTTCAGCTATTTTATTTGGGATCTCGTGGGGATTTAATACGCCAACTATGGCCGCATGGACAAATGATCTAGGTTCAGCAGCACATATGGGACGAGCAATGGCAACGATGTACATCGCCTTGGAAGCAGGAATCGGCATTGGCGCTTTGGTGGCAGGTATGTTTTACAAAGGATTAGCTTCACAAATTATTTTACCATTTTTACTAGCCGGTTTATTTTCTATTATTTCATTTATTCTTTTGTTATCTTACCGAAAAAATTGGCTAAAACATGAATTTTGAGGAATATTTACAGGCAAAAAAAATAGATTCAAAAGCATTTCAAACGGGGAATATCGTTTTATTTTCCACATGGCAAAGCACCTTTGCCCAAGTTCATCCAGATAGTTTTACCGAACAATTCAAATTCCAAATAAATGCGACTAGACGATTATATCCTATCGCTGTAAACGTTTAAATTTTAATATATTTATCATTTAATCGGAAAAACATATAACATTTTAAATATTTCTTTCAAAAGAATCGTTGAAATGTACAAATAATAGAAATTTGCAATCAGAAATTTAAACTCATCATTATGCAAGCAGGCGATTTAGAACAATTATTCCCAAAAGCCGGGGAAATTCCAAAAGAATACGATTTAAAGGAACCTATTGAACAAAGGGAATATTTGGTCAATGGCGAAATGCGACCTTGGGCTGGAAAAACCCAGGATGTTTGGTCGCCTATATACATTAAAACAGCCGCAGGTCTTGAGCAAAAACGTATTGGATCCTATCCGATCACGGATGCCGCAGACGCAATGGAAGTGTTATATGCCGGTGTAAAGGCCTATTCCAATGGCCGTGGTGAATGGCCATCCATGACCGTGAGCAAACGCATTGAATGTGTAGAAAAATTCACGCAGAAAATGATACAGAAGCGTGAGGAGGTTGTTAAATTATTAATGTGGGAAATCGGAAAATCGCTGGGAGACTCTCAAAAGGAATTTGACCGTACCGTTCAATACATTTATGATACGATTGGCGCATTAAAAGACATCGATCGTACTTCGTCGACCTTCTTAATTGAGGAAGGAATTATTGGACAAGTTCGTCGTTCGCCTTTAGGGGTCGTATTGTGTATGGGACCTTTTAATTATCCCTTGAATGAGACCTTTACGACGCTAATTCCAGCTTTGATTATGGGAAATATCGTTTTATTCAAACCCCCAAAACACGGAACTTTATTGCATTATCCTCTTTTAGAAGCATTTAAGGACAGTTTCCCTCCAGGGGTAATTAATACCTTATATGGTCGTGGAAATTCCATCATTCCCCAGTTAATTGAATCAGGTAAAATCGATGTATTGACTTTAATTGGCTCGTCGAAAGTTGCCGATAAATTAAAGAAAATGCACCCGAAAGTGAATCGATTACGGGCCATTTTAGGCTTGGACGCGAAAAATGCGGCGATTATTACGGAAAGTGCCCAATTGGATATTGCGATCAATGAATGTTTATTGGGTTCCTTGTCCTTTAATGGTCAACGATGCACCGCCATTAAAATCATTTTCGTCCATTCTTCATTGGCAGATGCCTTTAACAAAGGCTTAGCTGAAAAAATCGAAGCACTGAAAGTAGGCATGATGTGGGAGCCTGGTGTTCAAATCACTCCTTTGCCAGAACCTAATAAACCGGCTTATTTGAAAGAATTAATCGAAGATGCCAAAATACACGGTGCCAAAATCATGAATCCACATGGAGGAGAAAACTTCAAATCGATCTTCTTCCCTGCCCTTTTGTATCCTGTCAATAGCAAAATGAAAGTGTGGCATGAAGAACAATTCGGACCGGTGGTTCCTGTGGTTCCTTTTGATGATTTAGATACCCCGATAGACTATATTCACGAGTCATCGCATGGCCAACAAGTTGCCATTTTCGGAACCGATGCAAATCAAATTTCTGAATTAATCGACGCAACTGTGAACCAAGTGTCACGTGTTAATATTAATGCACAATGTCAACGTGGACCTGATTCATTCCCATTCACGGGTCGTAAAGACTCCGCAGAAGGAACTTTGTCGGTAACTGCTGCCTTGCGCTCATTCTCGATCCGTACGGTGGTGGCTACGAAAGCAAACCAATTGAACAAGGACATCGTGAATCAAATCGTGGAGAACCAACAATCGAATTTCTTATCAACTCGATTTATTTTATAATCTCTGTGATATTCAATAAAAAAGGAGGCCGTTCTAAACAGCCTCCTTTTTTTTCCCAGCACTAGCAAATTTTGACGAAAGAATTTACTTTAATACCGCACGCTGCGCTTTAACCCCAGCGTCTGTAATATATTCATCATAGGTCATTAGTTTATCTAAATGCGATTTAGCACCTAATTCGATGACGCGATTTGCTACGGTATTCGTCAACTGGTGATCGTGACATGTAAACAAAATCGTTCCTGTAAATTCAATCATTCCATTATTTAATGCGGTAATGGATTCTAAATCCAAGTGATTTGTCGGCTCATCAAAAATCAACACGTTCGCCCCAGAAAGCATCATACGAGAAAACATACAACGCTGCTTTTCTCCTCCTGAAATAACCGTAGACTTTTTAAGTGCTTCATCCCCAGAGAATAACATTCGACCTAAGAAACCACGAATAAAACTTTCATCCTTTTCTACGGAATATTGCCGTAACCAATCCACTAGATTTATCGAATCATCTTTGAAATAATTCGCATTATCATTGGGCAAATAGGTTTGTGTAGTTGTCACACCCCATTTAAATTCACCTGATTTTTGCTTAGACACGCCGGAAAGAATATCAAATAAGGCCGTCATGGCCAAGGAGTCTTTGGCTAAAAATGCCACTTTATCCCCCTTATTAATGGTAAATGAAAGATTAGTGAATAAGGGAGTTCCATCATCTGTGGTAGCGGAAAGATTTTCTACGCTTAATAATTGGTCACCTGCTTCGCGCTCAGGCTTAAAATTAATGAAAGGATATTTACGAGAAGAGGGCTTAATGTCATCCACTTGTAATTTATCTAACATTTTTTGCCGAGAAGTCGCTTGCTTGGACTTGGCCACATTGGCCGAGAAACGGCGAATAAATTCTTCTAATTCTTTCCGTTTTTCATCGGTTTTTTTGTTTTGGTCAGAACGCTGACGTAAAGCTAATTGAGACGATTCATACCAGAAGGTATACGTACCGCCAAACAATTGAATTTTACTAAAATCTAAATCTGCAATGTGCGTACACACATTATCCAAAAAGTGTCGATCGTGAGAAACCACGATGACTGTATTTTTGAAATTCATTAAATATCCTTCTAGCCAAAGGATGGAATCGATGTCCAAGTTATTCGTAGGCTCATCAAGCAATAAAATATCTGGATTACCAAAAAGTGCTTGGGCCAACAAAACCTTTACTTTATCCGAACCATTTAAATCTTTTAGTAATTGGAAATGTAAATCTTCTTTGATGCCTAAACCGCTCAAAAGAGAACCAGCTTCGGATTCAGCTTCCCACCCATTTAGTTCCGCAAATTCCGCCTCCAAATCAGCTGCTTTATTTCCATCCGCTTCGGTAAAATCCTCTTTCATATAAATAGCATCCTTTTCTAGCATAATATCATAGAGGCGCTTATTTCCCATGATAACCGTTTGAAGTACCGGGGTTTCTTCAAATTCAAAATGATTTTGTTTCAAAATCGACATGCGCTCGCCAGGATTCATACTGACATTACCGGTTTGTGACTCGATTTCACCCGATAAGATTTTCAGGAAAGTGGATTTCCCTGCGCCGTTAGCTCCAATTAAACCATAACAATTTCCTTCTGTAAACTTGATGTTTACTTCTTCGAACAATACTCTTTTCCCGAACCGAAGGGACACATTGGATGCTTGCAACATAATAATCTTGATTAAATAAGGCGCAAAATTACTTAATTATGATTCCATTCCCATATTTTTTTTGCAATTTCGGGCAAAGAGTTAATGAAATTCCCCCATGGCTGAAAACAAATCCTTCGAACAAGCTGAGGTCTTACAACTGCAAATGAGTGAGGCAGGAATTGCTTTAATAGGTGCACAACAAGAAATAGTAGGTCAATTTGCCTGGGGAACTGCTGCTAAAATCGATTCGCAATTTTGGGAAAAACATCAAATTATTCCCGCACATCGAAGTCAAATTCGAGTTGAAATCATTAATCCCCTATTTTTATTATTACCTACAGAATACGATTCGGCCTTGTATCGAATCGGATTTTTGGAAAAGGCATTGGGGGAAAGTAGTTTATTGGGACACGAAATTCAAGAGCAGTCCATTCATTATTTAAAATCAAATTTACTTTTTTTAGTCCCAAGTACTTGGAAAGATTATTTGGCCATTCATTTTCCTTTGGCTCAGATTGAATTCCGGCATGTGATGGCGGAGCATTTAGAAAAAAGCAATACCCAAAAATCGCAACATCTTTCCATTCGATTACATCAAAATTTAGCTTACGTAGCCTTATATAAAAACTACACCTTACAAGTAAATAATGTATTTGAATATCAATCAGGCATTGAATTAGCCTTTTATTTACATTCCATTCGGGAGGCTTTTGATTTTCCATGGGATACACAGCGAATACAAATTACAGGACCTGAGTCGACTAACGAACATTTATTGACTGAATTACAGGAATACCATATCTCCTTTGCATCATGAATAGCCCTAAAATCGCATTTTTCCCAGGATCGTTTGATCCATTTACCAAAGGCCATGAAGATATTGTGCTGCGCGCATTAGCTTTATTTGATGAAGTGATCATCGGAATCGGACAGAACTCAAGTAAAGATCGCTACTTTGCGTTGGAAAAAATTAAAGCATGTATCGAAGAAACCTTTGAGGGAAAACCCGTTCGCGTAGTCAGTTACCAAGATTTAACGGCAAATGTAGCAAAAGAAGTTGGGGCTAAATTTATTATTCGGGGGCTGCGAAATACCACGGATTTTGAATATGAAAATTCGATTTCCCAAGTGAACCGCCATATTAATCCGGCCTTGGAAACAGTTTTTTTGATTACCTCACCCCATTTGGCACCGATCAGTTCTACGATTATTCGTGATTTACATCGCTATGGAAGTTCGATTGATCAATATCTGCCTTATAATTTAGAGGGGATTTGAAGCATCGAAAAGCGCTGAATAACATATCGAATGGAGCTATAGGTATCCATAATGGCTTTTTTACTCATTTGTGTTTGCGTTAACCATTCGACTTTTTCGATATTTTCTTCTACTTGGGCGACTAATTTACCTTTTTGATCCGTTTGCATTAAATACCATTTGGTCCGTTTTAATACCCGTTGGTTTTTATGCGTATACGTATGATAAGTGGTACATAATTTTGCGTTTAAATCGGCTTTCACGTTACACTCTTCTTCCACCTCACGCACGGCGGCGAATTTAAAGGATTCATTCTTTTCTAATTTCCCTTTGGGTAGATCCCATTTTCCGAGTCGGTAAATCCATAAAAAATCCCCTTCTGAATTCTGAACGAGACCACCAGCGGCTTCGACAAGGGTATACAGGCTAATGATTTTTTGTTTAAATGCCTTTTTGTTATCGACGATAATGTACAGTGAATGAAAATCAGTTTCATTTTTTTTATGTAATTCCTCGATAATCTTCGACATATGGTCTAAGGTTAAGTTCAAAAGGCAGGTATGGCCTTTGAATTCCTTGATTTTAACGGGGTTTAAGCGCGCGTCGATGATGACGTCAAAATCCTCCAAATGAGATAATTGGTCCTTTTTTCTTTGATTTGTAATGCGAATAGGACGATCGTTTATAAAAATTATCATGTGGGGAAAATTCTCAATTAATTTTGGCAAAAATAGAATTAAATAATGAAAGATAATCTGAAAAAAGTAAATTTGTAAGATATATCTTGAAACATTACATATGGAGAATTTGACGATCCAACAGGAAGTTGCCCAACATTTATTAAGCATCAAAGCGATACAGTTACGTCCTGATCAACCTTTTACCTGGGCCTCGGGTTGGAATTCCCCAATTTACTGCGATAATCGGATTTCGCTTTCCTTTCCTGAGGTGCGGACGCATATTAAAAATAACCTTTCTGCAGCGGTTATGGCCTATTTTAATGATGTGGATATCATTGCTGGCGTAGCAACGGCCGGTATTGCTCAAGGCGCCTTGGTGGCTGATTTTTTAGATCTTCCATTTTGTTATGTGCGTCCTGAACCAAAAAAACATGGCATGGGAAATCAAATCGAAGGAAGATTTGAACCTGGTCAAAAGGTAGTGCTCATTGAAGATTTAATATCTACAGGTGGAAGTTCATTAAAAGCCGCGGAAGCCTTAGTTCAGGCGGGTGCCCAAGTGATGGGGATGGTCGCTATTTTTACCTACGGATTCGAAATATCTGTTCAAAATTTCAAAGCCGCAGGAATTCCTTTTTACTCGCTGAGTAATTATGATGTGTTAATCGACGAAGCCGTTAAACTACATTATGTTTCTGATTCTCAATTAGTCACCTTGCAAGATTGGCGGACGAACCCGAGTGAATGGCGTAAATAGTCATTTCATTACGTATCGATGTCCGGGAAGTGATTTAATCACACCTTGAAATTCTAGGTTTAATACCAATAAGGCTAGCTCACTCATATTTTTTTGCAAATTCCAAGCGATTTCATCTAAGGGTAATTCGCCTTTTTGATGTAATAATGCTAATAAGGCAGATTCTTCTTCCGTAAAACGATTCCAATGCAAATTTTTATTTCGTTGGATCGAATCTGAATCTTTAAACCAATTCAATTCTTCACAAAGGGCCTTCCAACTCGTAAAAATATTCGCTTTATGCTTCTGGATAAGTAAATTACAACCTTCAGAAAATATTTTTTGAATATTTCCGGGAACAGCAAAAACTTCCCGATGGTAGTTATTCGCATAATCTGCGGTTATTAAAGCTCCACCCCTTTCGGCGGCTTCGACGACGAGGGTGGCATCTGACATTCCAGCTATAATTCGATTTCTGAGTGGAAAAAACCGAGCATCTGGTTTTTGATGCAAAGGGTGCTCCGATAAAATTCCTCCATGTTGTTTGATTTTCTCCACATACCTTCGATGTTTAGGCGGGTAAATCCAATGAAAGCCACCTGCTAATACCGCGATATTGGGAACCCGAAACTCCAAACAGGTTTGATGCATGCAAATGTCAATGCCATAAGCAAGGCCTGATACAAAGAGAACTTGCTGGGCAGCGGCATCCCGAATAAGGGTCCGACAAACTTGCTTTCCGTATTCGCTTGCCTTTCGAGTTCCCACAACGGCCAAGATTTGATCCGAATTTAAATCGGTCGAACCCTGCCAATAGACAAGTAAAGGCGCATCATAAATATGTTTTAAGCGATTTGGAAAATTTGAATCCGTATAAAAAAGGACTTGAATCCCTTCTTTTTGACAAGATTCCCAAATCTTTTGCGCAGCTGTCAAAATCCCTGATGCATGTACGGCCTGCGATAAAACGGGACCAATGTGGGGGATCTTTTGTAAAGTAGCTAAGGAAGAGTGAAAAATTTGTTTGGCGGAGCCTACATGAGCGATGAGTCGGCGCGCATTCACCACCCCTATTTGTGGCAAAATGGAAAGGGCAATTTGATAGATTTTTTCGTCGGATGTGCTTGGCATGGCATATAAATTTGATGCCAAACTAAAAGAAAATTAAGCTAAATCATCGTTTAAAGCTTGTAATCCTTTACGAATATCAAGTAGTTGATTAATTACGGTTTGATGCGGATTTTTTTCATTTCCCCGACTATTTAGTGCTAATTTTGCTCCTTCTAAAGTCATTCCTTTTGTATGGATTAAATCCACTAATGTGCGGATTTTTTCGATATCGACGGGCGTGTATTTACGAGCGCCGGTGGAAAGGCGTTTGGGGAGAAGGTGTGGAAATTGAGTTTCCCAATAGCGTAACTTGGAGGGATTAATCTTAAAAATCGCAGCGACTTCAGAAATAGAATAATATTGTTTTTCGTATTCCACGGATTGAAATTAAGAATTCGGATAAAAAAACTAATTTTGTAATTCGTTTGATCAAAAATAATCAAGTTCACTCGAATTTACCCATTAAATTACAAAATAAACCGCAATGACCTCACCAGAGATCCGCCAGCAATTTTTAGATTTTTTTAAATCAAAAGGCCATTTAATTGTTCCTTCTGCCCCTTTGGTGGCAAAAAATGACCCTACCCTCTTATTTAACAATTCGGGGATGGCGCAATTCAAGGACTTTTTCTTGGGGAATGGAACGCCTCCGTCCAAGCGAATCGCGGATACACAAAAATGTTTGCGCGTTTCTGGAAAGCATAATGATTTGGAGGATGTGGGATTTGATACCTACCATCATACGATGTTTGAGATGTTGGGGAATTGGTCATTTGGCGATTATTTTAAACAAGAAGCCCTTACCTGGTCTTGGGAATTATTAACTGAGGTTTTCAAATTACCCAAAGACCGCATTTATGTATCGGTATTTGAAGGAGATAAAAAGGATGGTGTTCCGTTTGATCAGGAGGCATTTGATATTTGGAAAGCCATTGTGGGCGAAGAGCGAATTATTTTTGGCAATAAAAAAGATAATTTCTGGGAAATGGGTGAAACGGGGCCTTGTGGACCTTGTTCAGAGATTCACATCGATTTACGTGATGCCTCTGAGGTGGTGAAGATCGATGGGAAATCCTTGGTTAATGCGGATCACCCACAGGTCGTTGAGATATGGAATAATGTCTTTATGCAGTTCGAGCGCATGGCGGATGGTTCTTTGGTTCCATTGCCCTCGAAGCACGTAGATACCGGGATGGGATTTGAGCGTTTGTGCATGGCGATTCAGGGCAAACAATCCAATTATGATACGGATGTATTCCAAGGAACGATTCAATATTTAGCCACAAAATCTGGGCAAAAATATGGCGAAAACAAATGGCCGGACATTGCAATGCGCGTGATTGCGGATCATATTCGGGCCATTGCCTTCTGTATCGCGGATGGTCAATTGCCTTCCAATGCGAAGGCTGGGTATGTGATTCGTCGGATTTTACGTCGGGCCGTACGTTATGGATATACGTATTTAGGATTCAAAGAACCCTTTTTACATGAATTGGTGCCGCTTTTGGCGAAACAATTTACGGGCGTTTTTGATGAATTGATTGCGCAAGAGGCATTTGTGGCCAAAGTTATTTACGAGGAAGAAATTTCATTTTTGCGGACACTTTCAACGGGATTAATTCGCCTAGATAAATTAATCGAGGATTGTTCTGGTAAGATATTATCAGGTGATGATGTATTTGAATTAAATGATACCTATGGATTTCCGATCGATTTAACGGCATTAATTGCGCGTGAAAAAGGATTGGATATCGATGAGGCTGGGTTTAACCAAGCCTTGCAGGCACAAAAATCCCGTTCAAGAAAAGATGCAGGTTCCAGCACTGGGGATTGGGTAATTGTTCGTGAGGGCGATGAGGTTTCTTTTGTTGGATATGATGATCATCAAACTCAAACACAGATTTTAAAATACCAAAAGGTTCAAAATAAAGCAGGTTTACAATATAAAGTCGTGTTAGAAACAACACCTTTTTATGCCGAATCCGGTGGACAGGTGGGTGATTCAGGGATATTAAAAAGTGCTAATTCTGATTTACAAATTGAGGTGCTCGACACTAAAAAGGAGAATGATTTGATCGTTCATTTCGTATCTGATCCGCGTATTGAGGAACTAGCCCAAGAAGATTCTGTCATGGCGGAAATTCAGCTTACACGAAGAAGAGCCATCACACACCACCATAGCGCGACGCACCTAATACAGGCCGCCTTGCAGGAAGTATTGGGGTCTCATGTGGCCCAAAAAGGAAGTTTGGTGAATGAAGATTTATTGCGATTTGACTTTTCACACTTTCAAAAGGTCAGTGACGAGGAAATCCTAGCGATTGAAAAAATCGTCAATGCAAAGATCGCTGAAAATATTCCCTTGCTCGAGGAACGCAATGTGCCAATCGCCCAAGCGAAAGAAAAAGGCGCGATGGCCTTGTTTGGTGAGAAATACGGGGATTTCGTTCGGGTGATTACTTTTGACAAGAATTATTCCGTGGAATTATGTGGAGGAACCCATGTGCCGGCTACGGGAGAAATTGGGCTTTGCAAAATCACGTCTGAAAGTTCGGTCGCAACGGGTGTGCGTCGGATCGAAGCCATTACCTCCCAAAAGGCTTATGAATTATTGCGGGATCAAGACCAACAATTAAGCGAATTAAACGAGCTATTAAAGGCTCCTAAGGATTTAGTCAAGGCGGTAAGTCAGGTTATCGAACAAAATAATCAATTACAAAAAGCGCTTGGCTCCTACCAAGCGAAGGAAATTAATGCCTTAAAAGATCAATTAGCAGGTCAAATCGAAACCCGTAATGGCATTTCATCCCTTATTAAGCAGGTCCAAGTGCCACATGCTGATGCATTAAAAAACATAGCCTTTGATTTGCAAACAGAAAAGGGAAGTTTGTTTTGTTTATTGGCGGCAGAAATTGACGGAAAGGCAAGTTTAGCACTTGCGATTTCAAAAGATCTAATCGAGAGTCGAGGCTTTCATGCCGGAAATATGTTGAGAGAATTAGCCAAAGAGGTTCAAGGAGGCGGCGGTGGTCAGCCCTTTTTAGCAACGGCGGGTGGTCAAAATCCGGCGGGAATTCCAAATCTGATAAACAAAGCCATCGCTTCACTATAGCATGATGCCAACCCGCATTCCCTACATTTCTTTTGCAGACATGTGTACATACATGGATGAAAAAGGAATAAAAGGGGAATCTTTCGTCTTTTTTTTAAATTACAAGGCTAGTCAGGGCTGGATTGGAACAGCCAAGCAAGCAAAAGATCTTGGCATCACTTTTTCTTTTTCAGATGTCCATGTAAAGGACAATCCTGATTTCCACTTTGGCAAATACCCGATTTCAGCCGAAAGTTATGGGGAGAAATTTAGGGCGGTCCAACAAGCATTGCAACGTGGAGATTCCTTTTTAGTGAATTTAACCCAACCCACACAGGTCAGCTGTTCTTTAACCTTGGAACAAATCTTCGAATCAGCCCAAGCTAAATACAAATTATTGGTACCTGGACAATTCGTTGTTTTTTCACCCGAAACCTTCATTAAAATCAATAAAACAACTATTTCTTCGTATCCGATGAAAGGAACTTTGTCGGTTCAACATCATCCCAATCCTTCCCTCCTACAGACAAACGCGAAGGAACAAGCCGAACACGCAACCATCGTGGATCTCATTCGAAACGATGTGAGCCAAGTATCCTTTCCCATCCACGTCGAAAAATATAAGTACATCGATCAAATCAAATCACATGAAGGCAATTTGTGGCAAATGTCCTCCCAAATTACCGGCGAATTAATGCCTGAATTTCAGGGTAAATTAGGTTCTATTCTTCAAAAAATATTACCCGCAGGTTCCATCAGTGGAGCACCGAAAGAATCTACGCTCAGGATCATCGAGGAAATCGAAGGCTATGAACGTGGCTTTTACACGGGCATTATGGGGCAATTTGACGGCAAAGAATTAGATTCAGGCGTGATGATACGGTTCATCGAGCAACAAGCAGATAAGCTTATATTCAAAAGTGGTGGCGGAATTACCGTATTTTCAGAGGAAGAAAAAGAATACCAAGAATTAATTCAAAAAGTATATTTACCTTTCTAATATGTATTTAGAGACCATTTGTATTCAGGACGGAGCGGCACAACACCTTGATTTTCATCAATTGCGAATCGATGAAACGTTCGATCATTTCTATCCGGAATGGGAGGCATTTGATGTCGTAGAGTTGGTGAAATCTTTGGAATTACCCACCTTAGGCATACATCGCTTGCGGATTGTATATGAAGAGGATCCGATTCAAATCGAAATACTCCCCTATGTTGAAAAAGAAATAAACACATTCCGCTTGGTCGATAGTGATGAAATTGATTATGGATTTAAATGGTCGGATCGGGAATTTTTTAAGCAAATTTTAACGATTTATCCGGAAGTCGATGAAGTGATTTTTACCAAAGATGGAAAGATTCAAGATTGCACGATTGCGAATTTGGCCTTTTTAAAAGAAGGGATTTGGTATACACCGGAGGATCCTTTACATTGGGGAACGACACGAGCACGATTAATTGTGGAGGAGAAAATTGAAGAAGCTGATATTTTCGTAGAGGATTTGGCACAATATGAAAGAATTTGCCTGATTAATGTATTTAGGCCACTCGATATGGAACATTCGCTTTTCCTAGCGGATGCGATTTTGTAATTTTATTCCATGAGCCTTACAAAAAGTCCAGCATTTTTATTGAATCAAAAGTTTCCTTTTGAACCTACGCCATCCCAATCGGCGCTGTTCAGTAAATTGGATTCTTTTATTTTAAATCAAGACGAATGGGCGGCATTAACCTTTATTATCAAAGGCTATGCGGGTACGGGAAAAACGACGGTCATATCGACCTTAATTAAGATTTTGGGCTCATTTGGCTATAAAACTCAATTGCTAGCTCCTACCGGAAGAGCCGCCAAAGTCATGGCGAATTATTCGAAAAAGAAGGCATTCACGATTCATAAAAAGATTTACCGACAAGTCAGTAATCCAAATTCCGGTGCCTTAGCCTTTCAGCGGATGCCAAATTATGCGACCAATACTATTTTTATCATCGATGAGGCATCCATGATCACCGATGATTCGGATTTTGGGACCAATAGCTTATTAACCGACCTGATAGAATTTGTTTTTACGAATCCTGAAAATGGCCATACGGGCAACAAGCTGATTTTTGTAGGCGATACGGCCCAGCTCCCACCTGTGGGGAAAACGCTTTCCCCTGCGTTGTCGGCCGAATATATTTCGAAAGAATTCCACATGGAAGTCCAATCGCATGAATTAACGGATGTGATGCGGCAAGATATTCACTCGGGGATTTTATTCAATGCGACACAATTAAGAACCCTGCTCACTCAAAATTCGCTCGAAATAAAATTCAATACCGCCTCGTTTAAAGATTTTTACCGAATGACGGGAGAAAAAATGGAAGATGGAATGCAATATGCCTATCGGAAATTTGGCAAGGAAGATACCATCGTGCTGACGCGTTCGAATAAAAGTGCGGTTCAATTTAATGAATTTGTTAGAAGGACAATTTTATATCAAGAAGATGAAATTTCATCGGGGGATTTATTGATGATTGTGCGGAATAATTACCATTGGCTCGACGAAGACAGTCCAGCTGGATTTTTGGCCAATGGCGATTTCGTCGAGGTGATGCGCATCAAAAAAGAGGAAGAAATGCATGGTTTGCGCTTTTTAAATGTCAGCCTGAGACTTTGTGATTATGAGGAGCATCCAGAAATAGAGGCCAAAATGATGTTAGACACCTTGCATTCCCCCGAATCTGCTTTGGGCAAAGAGGCCAATAAAAAACTGTATGATTCCGTTTGTGAAGATTATGCGCACATTTCAAAGAAAAAAGATCGGATGGAAGCCATTCGAAAAGATCCCTATTTAAATGCCTTACAGGTGAAATTTGCCTATGCTTTAACGACGCATAAATCGCAAGGGGGACAATGGAAGGCCGTATTTATCGATCAAGGCTATTTAAAAGAAGATCAAGTGGATGCAGAATATATTCGTTGGCTTTATACGGCGATCACACGGGCGAGTCATGAGTTGTTTTTGGTCAACTTCCATGAGCGTTTTTTTACTTCAGCGTAGTATTCGCAATGGATTCATTATGCAATTCAAGACCAGGAACTTGCTCATAATGGTCTAAAATTTTCCTTAAAATAAGATGCAATTGGCTCAATTTTTCATCACCAATAACCTGACATATTTCATTTTCCACCTTCTTTCGCACAATTAACAAAGCCTCTAAAAATTTCTTACCTGATTCAGTCGAATGAATCAGCGTAGCCCGATGGTCCTGCGGATGTTTGACAGCCTGAACAAAACCCTTTTCAATTAATTCTTGAATTAATTTACTCATCGCCTGTTTCGACACATTGACTTTTTTGGCAATTTCCGCAGCCGTAATTCCAACCTCTTCCAAATTCAACATCGCCATGCAATGCCCAATTTTAAAATCATTATATCCTAATTCCGCTAAATAACGCGCGTTCAAGGATTTAATGACGCGATAAGATCGCCCAAATTGTCGCGACAAAAACAAATGCGTATCCTTCTGAATTTCAAGCATAACACAAAAGTATTACAAATTAAATAGTCAACCAAGTTGACTTTTTAAATTAATTTGTAGATTTGTATCTTAATCAAGCTATATGACAAACTCGCCAAAGCCCAAAAAAAACTTACCAAAGATTATTTTATCCATCGTAATATTAATCGGCGCCTATATCGGTATCACGAAATATCGCCATGCGACGACCCACGAGGAAACGGATAATGCACAAATCGAAACCTATTTCGTGCCTATTTTACCACGAGTAGCGGGTTTTGTAAAATCGGTTCATGCACATGATTATGAAGATGTAAAAAAAGGGGATGTATTGGTGGAGATTGATTCCGAAGAAGCAAAATTGGCTTTATCAGAATTAGTCGTGGATTTAGAGCAAGCGAAAATAGACGTGTCAGCCGCTCGAGCGAATGTCTCAAGTCTTCAAAAAAGCATTCAAGCCCAAGAATCACAGGTAAAAACGGCTGCCTATTTGAAAACGAAAGCGGAACGCGATGTGATACGAAATACGGAATTGGAAAAGGCGAAGGCCATTCCACATCAGCAATGGATTGAGGGCAACGACCAATTGGAACTAGCCAATATCAAATATTTTGGCACCATCGATGAATTAAATAGCAGTAAATCTAAATTAGCCATTTTAGAAAACGCAACAAAGCGGGCTGAAAACATGGTCAAAAATAAGGAAGTGAAAATAGCCCAACAAAAATTAAAGCTAAGCTATTTCACGATTCTAGCCCCAGCGACCGGGAAAATAGGTAAAAAATCAATCGAACCGGGACAGTTTATCCAAGTATCTCAGCCCCTCATGACGGTGGTGGATCAACGTAGTTTTTGGGTAATTGCAAATTTCAAAGAGACGCAGGTAAAACAATTGAAGCCCGGTATGGTGGCCGAGATGACCATAGATGCCTATCCAAATGAAATAATTAAAGGTAAAATCATTTCTATTTCGGAATCTACGGGTGCGAAGACATCTTTGTTGCCTCCCGACAATGCCTCTGGAAATTTTGTTAAAGTGACGCAACGCGTGCCGGTTAAAATCTCCATCGAGCATATCGAAAAATACAAATCCTATTTACGTGCAGGTTTATCCTTGGAAGTTTCCATTCCATTAAACTAGGTTTATGACGCGTCCGCAAGGCTTTGCCAAATTTATTATTGTAATCACCACCATTACGGCGGCGGTGATGGAATTGTTGGATACAACGATTGTCAACGTAGCCCTGAATCAAATTTCAGGTGCGCTCGGTGCCACCATCGAAGATATCGCCTGGGTAATCACCAGTTATGCGATCGCGAATGTGATCATTATTCCCATGACAGGATTTTTAGGCGAATATTTTGGTCGGAAAAATTACTATTTAGGTTCCATGATTTTATTCGGGATTGCTTCCTATTTCTGTGGCATGAGCGAAACTTTATGGGAATTGGTTTTTTGGCGATTTATCCAGGGAATCGGTGGGGGTGCTTTGTTATCGACCTCACAAGCTATTTTATTCGATGCCTTTGAACCGGAGGATCGGCCGATGGCTTCGGGATTTTTCGGTATGGGAATCATTTTAGGTCCGTCTTTAGGTCCTGTTTTAGGTGGTTATTTGGTAGACAATTTCCATTGGTCCGATATCTTTTTAGTCAATATCCCTATTTGTATCATCGCCGTGGTCTTAACGGTGGTTTATATCGATCGAAAGGAAGGCGAAGGTGCCAATCGGCGCAACATGGAAATCGATTACCTAGGAATTATTTTCTTAATGGTGACGGTGGGTGCATTGCAGTTTATGTTGGAGAAAGGCGAATCAGAAGGCTGGTTCGATTCCAAATTAATCAATATTTGTGCATTTCTATTCGTGACGGGACTTGCAGCATTTATTTATCGAGAGACGAGTATAGACCAACCCGTAGTTAATCTAAGAATCTTTAAAAATCAAACCTTTACCATGAGCTCCATTTTCACTTTAGTGGGTGGATTTGGCTTATTTACTTCGGTTTTTGTGTATCCGATTATGGTCCAGCGAATCAATGGACTCACCCCAACCGAAACCGGTTTATCGCTCATGGTACCCACTTTTTTAGGGGTTTTTCTATTTCCAATGATTGGGCGTTTTCTGTCCAAAGGAGGAAAACCACTCCCCTTTATGATTTCAGGGATTTTGATCTATATAATTTTCGGCTTTGTCGGTGGAGAATCCACCAGCGACATGGGGCGCTGGGACTTTTTCCCGATGCAAATGCTTCGAGTAATCGGGGTTTCCTTTCTGCAAATGCCCTTGATTAACCAGGCCGTGGCAGGATTAAAACCCAATGAATATGCGGCAGGGATATCTTTAACGAATATGATTCGTCAATTAGGAGGCGCCTTTGGTATCGCCGTGGCCAATAATTATGCGACTACCCGAGCGGCACAACATCGTTCTGATTTATTAAGCAACATCACAGCGGAGAATCCCTTGTTCCAACAAAGGTGGCAAGGATTAAGCCAAACAATGGCTCAAAAAACAGGTCAACTCATCGAATCAGGAAATATTGCCTACAAGCAAATCGATTTGATGGTCACCAAACAAGCCTATTATTTGGCCTACTTAGATACATTCCGATTAGTGTCCATCATTTTTATACTCATTTTTCCATTTGTGTTTTTAATCAAAACGCCTAAAAAAACGACCGTTGACGTGGCCAAACTAGCCAAAGCCAGCGAAGAAGCACATTAATCCTATGAAAAAATACATCTGTATACTCGCATGGGCCATCACGTTCCCGATCATGGCCCAAACCAATAAAGATTTGAACAGCATTGTCCAACAAGTCTTAGATCATTCTCCCGCCTTAAAAGGCCAAAAAACCTTATTATCCGTGGGCGAAACGAAATCCCAAATCCAAAAATCATATGCAGATCCTATCATAGCCTATGAAGCTGGAATTACGCGTATTGACCCGGTTTCGAAAGCAAGCTTTGGAACGGCACTTACGCCAACCGTTTTGCAATTTCAGCCCAATATGAATTACAATACGAATTTTAGTGCAAATCAAGTACTTTTTGACTGGGGTAAAAATGCCTTGAACATTGAAAAAATTCGCTTGGAAAATAAATTAACGCAATCGCAAATCGATGTGATGGCCTTTGGTATGGCCTATCAGATTGCCACAGTTTATCATCAAATCCATTATTTGAAAAATGTATTAGCGATTCAAAGCTCGGAACTTAAACGAATCAAAGATCAATCGGCGATTATAGAACAACAAATTAAATTAGGCGAGGCCATCGAATTAGATGCGATGGGCTGGCGCATTAAAGTAAGTAATCAGGAAAATAAAATATCCGAAACAAGCTCACAAATAGGCAAACTAAGTGATTTTTTAGAGACCCAAGCGGGAAAAGAGTTAAAAAAGGAATTAGCCAATACGGTGACGCTAAGTCAAAGCAGCCAAGGTTCCATTGAAAATAACCCAAGCTTTAAACAATTGGAGGCTGAGAAGGCTGTTTTTGAACAAGAAATCAATGTGCAATCAAAATCAAGCCTACCTACCCTGTCCGGTGTAGCGACCCTGGGGATTCGCAATGGCTATTTACCGCGTATCAATGGTGAAACGCCCCCAATTGAGGATGATTTCAAAATTAATTCAATGCTAGGGATTAAATTAACGGTGCCGATTTATTCGGGTAAACGGGCCTTATACCAACAAAACATTGCCAAAATTCAGCAAGAGCGTGTGAATTATCTAAAGGAAGAAAAGAATACGCAATTAGCCTATGAAGTACGTCAAGGCGAGGTCAATTTAAAGAATCTACAAGATAAAATGGCTTTGCAAGGAAAGGTAATCGAGCAGGCAAAATATGCGTATAAACTATCTGAGGCCAGATATAAGGAAGGAACGATCAAGCAATACGAAATCGATCTGGCACAAAACACCTTGGAAGAAGCCCAATTGATGGAAGAAAATTTCCGTTTACAGATTAAATTGCAACAAATGGATTTATTAAAAGCCAAAGGACTTCGTTTTTGGGAGAATTAAATCTTGCTATCGGTAAAAGACTTCACAAAGATTGATGTGATCTGTTGAAACATGTATTCAGAATCACCTAAGCAATTTCAGTTTTCAGAATCTTTCCTTGGCTAATCGATAAACCTTTTTGAAGGGCGTCATTTTGTTGGCATGCCTTTTCCCAACCTAGATTGGCAATTTGTAAAGCATAAGGCAAGGTAGCTTGCGTTAAGGCCATCGTGGAAGTTTGCGGAACAGCTCCTGGCATATTCGCTACGCAGTAATGTAAAATCCCATCTACCTCAAAAACAGGATGATCGTGCGTGGTAGGTTGGCATGTTTCGATACAGCCCCCTTGGTCTACGGCGACATCCACTAAGACGGTACCGGTCTCCATTTGTTTTAAATGCTCCTTTTTAATCAAATGCGGTGCTTTGGCTCCGTGTAAAAGAACTGCGCCGACGATTAAATCTGCGGTAGACAAATGAGCCTCGATGGCATGTTGGGTCGAAAACTCCGTTTGCACATTCGCGGGCAGGACATCGGTTAAATAACGTAAGCGGGCTAAATTCGTATCAAAAATAATCACCTGCGCGCCGAGGCCTGAGGCCATTTTAGCGGCTTGAGTACCTACGACCCCACCCCCTAAAATCAAGACCTTCGCAGGCTTAACACCTGGAACACCCCCCATTAATTTTCCTTTCCCACCTTGGGGTTTGCCGAGGTAATAGGCTCCGAATTGGATGGCCAATCGGCCCGCTACTTCAGACATAGGGGTTAAAAGAGGAAGTGAACGATCTGCTAATTCCACGGTTTCATAGGCGATACAAATCGCTTGAGATGCCACCATCGCATTGGTCAAAGCCTGAGAGGCAGCAAAGTGAAAATAGGTAAAGAGTATTTGATTTGGTTTAATTAGGGCATATTCAGCTGGTAAAGGTTCTTTGACCTTAATAATCATATCTGCTTTTTCATAGACGGCCTTTGGATCAGGTAATAAAGAAGCTCCGGCCTTTTCATAGTCGGAATCAAGAAAACCTGAACCGAGACCGGCCCCTTGTTGGATATATACGACATGACCAGCTGCCTGTAAGCTTTGAACGCCGGCGGGCGTAAGACCTACTCGAAATTCTTGAGATTTAATCTCCTTTGGGACACCTATTACCATTGCTTTTTAGATTAAAAAAAGAACGACCAACGAAATTTTCGCTGGCCGTTACCATTGATGAAGTATAATACGTTGCAAATATACATAAGGCCATAAAAAATTTTGCCACGCATTAATAAATAAGGAAATAAGTAATATATTTTATATAATTTCAGAAATTATTATTGTAATAGGTTTTAATAAAGAGAAAATCAGAAAATATTATGGCAAGTAAATTGAATTTAGACGCATTGGATTTAAAAATTTTAAAAATATTACAAAATAATAGCCAGCATACGTTGAAGGATATTGCGGAGCAATTGAATTTATCGTTGAGTCCTACGCATGAGCGCATAAAGCGATTGGAGATGGATGATTATATTAAGGGGTATGTGGGTATTTTGAATCGAAAGAAGTTGAATTTGGGATTATTGGTTCATTGCCAGGTGACTTTGGAGAAGCAGAATCGAACGAATTTTTCGGCCTTTGAGCAATCGATTAAGGAGTTTCCGGAGGTGATATCTTGTCATTTGGTATCGGGAAACTTTGATTATTATTTGAATGTTGTGAGTGCGGATGTGGAGAGTTACAATCAGTTTTATCAGGAAAAACTGGCTATTTTGCCATCTGTGGCGCACATTAGTAGTTTGTTTGTGATGGATGAAATAAAGACGACGAGTGCGTTGCCCTTGCCATAAATGTGTATCTTTGTGGTCCAATTACATGGGGTCGACCGGTTTTGACAGCTTTTGCAGTCCGGTTGTAAGCACGTCGGGAGTTGTAGGCATTTCCTGTTAAAAAAACCTTCGAATTATAGCTGGCAATACTTCGTATGCCATGGCTGCTTAGTCTGATAGACTAACCAATTGCCATCGTTCAGCCTCTTCCAAACTCTGCCGAGGAGGGATTCTGAGCGTCGACATGCAGAGTCGACTAGTTAGTATGTCTCTATCTAATTAGTTAGTACACAGAGGATAAGTTGGGATTTTGGTCTGATTCATACCAAATCTCAATCGAAAATTAAGTGAATCTAAACGTGTAGAAAGCATCAGTTCTCGAGGTTTGGACGAGGGTTCGAATCCCTCCGACTCCACCAATTTACCCGCGGAATTCCTAAGAGAATTCCGCTTTTTTTTATTAAATTGAGGTTTAAACAACTGACTATGACAAAAACATCCACCTACCTTTTCCTTTTGGGAATCCTTTTCGCTTTTTCCAGCATCGCCCAAGATTACCCGAACGATTATTTAAGTCCTGCTTTCCATGCAGATCGCCGAGCGGCCGTAAAAAAGCAATTATCAGACAAAGGCGTGGGCATCTTCTTCGCAGGCCAAACGCGCCAGCGGAGCAATGATACCGAATTCCAATTTGCTCAAAACAAAAATTTCTATTACCTAACAGGCCTAAATGAGCCTAATGCGGTTTTATTGTTATTTAAACAACCTGTAAGCCTTTTAGGTAAAACTGGAACCGAATTTATATTCGTTCAAAATCGGGATCCTTTCAAAGAATTATGGACGGGTAAAATTTTGGGCGTAGATGGCTATCGAGCCCAAAGTAATATGGAAAACATATTCATCAATGACCAATTTAAAGCCAGTATTCTCCCAATGGCCAGCATCGATTCCGTATTTAGCCTATTCCGCACGGAGGGGATCATCAATAAATACAAAGCCAAAGAAGATGCCTTAACCCGCATGGCGAGCACCGTAGATAGCTTACTCTCAAGTAGCAATAAACCCGTTGCATCGCGTTCGACACTAGCCATCATGCGGAATTTACGTGGCATTAAAACCGCTGAGGAAATCACTTTGATTAAAAAAGCAGCCACGATCAGTACCTTAGGACACAATGACGTCATGCGCGCCATCAAACCCGGTATGAAAGAATTTCAAGCTCAAGCCATCATGGAATACCATTTCAAAACCAATGGTTCGGAATATCCAGGATATGCCAGTATCAATGGCGCAGCAGAAAATGCCTGCGTACTCCATTATGTGACTAATTTGAAGACCGTAAAAAATGGAGATTTATTATTAAGCGATTGCGCTGCCGAATACCATGGCTATACCGCCGATGTTACGCGCACCGTACCCGCCAATGGCAAGTTTAGCGATGCTCAAAAAACACTATATGAAATCGTATTAGCTGCGCAGGACGCAGGAATTGCTGCCTCTCAGGCAGGAGCGCCGATGGCAAATGTGGATGCTGCCGCCCGTGCCGTGGTAAACGCAGGCTTAATCAAATTAGGCATCGCCAAAAACGACATGGAAGCTCGAACCTATTTTCCTCACGGAACTTCCCACCATTTGGGACTAGATGTACATGATTTAGGACCACGGACGCTTCAAGCAGGTGTTGTCATCACCGTGGAACCAGGTATTTACATTCCCGCAGGAAGTAAATGCGATAAAAAGTGGTGGAACATCGGTATTCGGATCGAAGACGATATTTTAATCACAGAAAAAGGTCCAGAAAACATATCGGCCGGTTCGCCTCGGACTGTGGCAGATATCGAAAAAATGGCCAAACAAAAAGGAATATTCTAACTCATAAAAGCCTCAGCAATGGGGCTTTTATTTTTCCATGATGCTTCGTAATAAAGTCTTTAATTCATGTAGCTTTTCAGGATTTTCTTTGGCAACATTGACTTTTTCAGCAGGATCCTGGGATAATTGGTACAATTGATCCAACGAATTATTCCCCAATTCAATCTGCACGAAAGCATTAAAAGCGGGGCCTTTACTCGGGCTAATGTATTTCCAATCTCCCTGACGAATGGCTAAAGAACCTGCTTGTTCTATCACATGGGAACGACCTAATTTTGTTTGACCAGTCCAAGTAGCTAATTGATTTTCAGAATCCTTCGCCTGTGTAGCATCCACCGATTGCCCCACTAAAGCCCCCATACTCGCGATAAGGTCAATTTGTGACAACAAAGCATCCGAAGTTCCCTTTTTAATCTTAGCTGGCCAAGACGCAATAAATGGCACACGCGTTCCTGCCTCAAAGGAAGAATATTTTCCACCTTTCAAATTTGCGGCCGGTCGATGATTAGCCAAAAGCTCCTTCGACTGATCCATATAGCCATCATCCACCACAGGACCATTATCACTGGTTAAAATCACTAAGGTGTTTTGGGTCAAATGCAGGGAATCTAAGGTCTTCATGAGTTGACCTACCGTATCATCCAATTGCAATAAGGCATCACCTCGATTCCCGTATCCACTTTTACCTAAAAATTTAGCATGAGGCAAACGAGGCACGTGGATATCATGTGTCGCGAAATAAAGAAAAAATGGACTTTTTTGATTGCGTCGCAGAAAGGATTTCGCCCGATCAGCTAAGCGCTGCGCTATGTCTTCATCTTTCCAAAGTGCGGCCGTCCCGCCTTGCATATATCCGATTCGACCCACGCCATTGACGATACTTTGATCATGGCCATGGGAATGCTTCATGCGCAATAATTCGGGATTATCTTTGCCCGTGGGCATATTCCCAATCTTATTCGTATAACTTACCTGAATGGGGTCATTCGCCTGAAGCCCTAGCACATGGTCATTTTCGACGTAGACACAGGGTACACGATCGCCCGTGGCAGGTAAAATAAAGGCTTCTGTGAATCCTATATCCAAAGGTCCTTGGGTTATTTTCCCATTCCAATCCGGGCCTCCTTGTGGTCCTAGGCCCAAATGCCATTTACCTATGGCTGCAGATTGATAGCCTGCTTTGGAGAAAATAGAAGCGATGGTTTGTTGGCCCGGCCGAATCAAAGCCGACGCGTCGCCCGTGGCAATTCCCGTATCTTTTCGGCGAACAGCATAGCTTCCCGTCAATAAAGAATAGCGAGAGGGTGTACATGTAGCCGAAGTACTATAGGCTTGTTTAAATCGTAAACCGCGTTCTGATAAACGATCCATGTGAGGGGTCTTCATGGTTTTGGAACCATAAGAACCTAAATCTCCATAGCCTAAATCATCGACGTAAATTAAAATAACATTGGGCTTTTGAGCCTGAACTAAAGATATGGAAAGTAAAAAAATAATCAATACCCTCATGCGCGCCGATTCATCCAATAGGCTAACCATAGGCCAACAATCCCCCAGCCCAACACAGCATCAATCAATTGGGCACGCACATCAAACACTGGATACCACACATGTTCCGTATAAACTGTATTACTAAATGAAATAAGGCCGATGAAAATTGCCATGAGCAAGATGGTTCCTTTGCTAGGCAAACGCAATTTCCCGATCATCCAAATGAACAAAAACACAATAAAAATATCGACAACAAGCCCCCGAAACATTTTATCGGTCATATTCGAGTCATAACTTTTATATACAATCACTCGCGCCCAAGGTTTGCCCGCCATGGACTTTGTAAAACCTTCCAACTCATCCATGGATTGATTATCAGCCATCCGAGGCAAAATATAGCCACCGGGTTCTTTTATATGCGAATTCAAATAGCTTAACACAGAATCCTGATTAGCCGTATAGCGCTGCACAGGTTCATGCAAATTGAAGGCTACATGAGATAATGTCTGCCAAAAGAAAATCAACAAACCTCCTACCAACGCACCGATTATCTGTTTTTTCATCTAGTGATTATTTTTATTGTGCGGTAAAAATATAACTATTTTCGAGAATTGATTAATTTTTCCGATACTTTATCATTTCCACACCCGCTAATAAAAAACAACCTATCCCGAAATCTTCAAAGTCAGGCACATGGGTATATGAAACCGGTTGGGAATCTTTTGGCTCCTTCCCTGTCCCCTGTACGAAACCTAAAAAACCATTTGGATGTACGCAAGTGGCAATGGCATCCCACGCTTTGAACATAGGCTTTTCGAATTTTTTGGCAGGCAATAAATGATTCCGAATGCCCCACGAGATGCCATAGACAAATAAAGAAGTACCTGTCACTTCGGGACCACCAAAATTCGACGGATCTTTTAAACTCACGTTCCAAAAGCCATCTTTCCGTTGCAATGGCAAAAGGGCATTCGCTAATGAAATAAAATCTTGTTCATATTCAGCTCGGTGCGGAGCATTTTGGGGCATCAAATCCAGGATCCGAACCAAGGCCGCAAACACCCAACCATTTCCACGAGACCAATAACAATTCTCCCCATTAGGTTCTGTATAAGGCGGCACAAAATCCTTATCTCGCCACCATAAACCAGCTTTGGGATCGTATAGTCCTTTACCGCCATGCTTCAATTTCGTATAGGAATACAAATCATGCATTTTTTCAAAATAGCGATCATCCTGAAAACGAAGTCCTAAACGAGTAAAAACAGGCATGCTCATTTGTAAACAATCGACCCAAGACCAATCGTCGGCCTTAGCGGATTGTAGCATTAAATCCACATTTGCCTTAATCGGCAAAATTCGAGCTGAATCTGCCTGATAATCGAACAAGTCCAGGTAAATCTGTCCGCAAGCTTGATTGTCCGCATTGCGTGTTTTTATGCCGTCCCGAAGGTTCCATTGATGGAAATTTGCCCAGTCCAACATGTAGTTCATGTCCTCCTTGATAGGATCTATTTTATATAAATCCATGAGCCCTTCGTAAAAAACAGCACGTGTCCAAATATTGGAAGGCCGAATGCGGTCAGGGCGTGGAATGGGAGCCTTTACGTCAGGCCATTTTTGTTGGAAATAGGTTTTGGTCGCATGCAATTTGGCCAAAATCTCCGAAGCTTTGGGTTTAGCATGTAGCGCTAAAAATGGCAAAAGGAAAAAGATAAGGAACTTTTTCATAAACTTAAGCCAAATAAAATACGGAAGGAATATCCACCGAAACGGGTGAATTATCTGGATTGCTTTGCATGATATCTCCCATATAGGCCCACCACTTTTTCATGATTTCTTGGGATGGTAAGGTATCCAAAAGCCCTAAATCAGGCGCTTCTAAATAGGCAAACAAAGTCAAGGTTGGGGCATCTAAAAAAATCGAATAGTTTTGAATGCCTACTTGCTTCAACAATGCGGCCAATTCCGGCCAAATCTCATCATGGCGTTTTTTGTATTCCTGCTCAAAACCAGGCAATAAAAACATTTTAAAGGCTTTCCGTTGCATCTTAGATTTGTTTGATTAATTTTTCAAATTGTGCGAGATCCTCATCTCCAAAGTTTAAATGCGTCACAAAACGAATGTATTGCGGACCAAAAGGCGCACACATAATTCCTAATTGGGTTAATTTAGGGACGTATGCGGCTGATGTTAAAGACCCATCCAATTGAATAATCACAATATTCGTCTTTACGGGCAAGACCTGATTAACCCAAGGTAATTTTGCGCAAATTTGGCCAATCGACTGTGCACGCGCATGATCCTCGGCCAATCGTTCCACATGATGGTCTAAGGCATAAATTCCCGCAGCAGCTAATAAACCTGCTTGGCGCCAACCGCCCCCTAAGCGCTTGCGTACCCGACGCGCCTTTTTGATAAAGGCTTTATTGCCTATTAATACCGAACCAACTGGACTTCCTAATCCTTTGGACAAACAAATGGAAATCGAATCGAACCAAGAGCCAAATTCTGTAGGCCGCTGACCCGTGACCACTAAGGCATTAAATAATCGTGCACCATCTAAATGAAGTGGAATTTTAGAGGCCTTACAAAAATCAGAAATCTCTTGTAAATCGGTAGCTTCGTATATACTTCCCCCCCCCTTATTCATTGTATTTTCTAAACTGACCAAACCACTTTCACAGGCATGAATATCATCTGGAGATATGGCTGCTTGAATTTGGGCCTTGGTTAAGCGCCCTAAATCCCCTTTCAATAATTTGACCGAAGCACCTGCATTCGCCATGATTCCTCCTCCTTCATACAAGTAAATATGTGACAATTCATCGCAGATAACTTCTTGACCCTTCGAAATATGAGAGGAAATAGCCATTTGATTACTCATGGTGCCGGAAGGACAAAATAAAGCATCCTCCATTCCAAACATTTGGGCCACTTTTACTTGTAAGGCATTCACCGTCGGATCTTCGCCAAACACATCATCACCCAAAGGAGCTGAAAACATCGCATCGCGCATGCCCTCCGTGGGCAAAGTCAAGGTATCGCTGCGTAATTCTATCTTCATGTTAAAATTGTTTTAAGTAAGACAATTTAGCCAAAAAACTTTGTTGTTTCTGCGTTGTTTTGTCCATTCCTTGATAATCACTCGCATTAAAAACGAGATACACATAGGACAAGGGCTTGTATTCCCAGGCAACACGCATATTGATGGCATTCAACTGATCCGTCGTATTTTTTTGATAAAATCCAATCCATTGCAAACGTGGCGACAAGGCTAATCTTGATTCCAAAATTAAAAGATCAACCGTCTTATTTTCTTGGCGAACACCCATATTTTCAAAGATATTTCGAGACCAGGTTAATCCTAAATTGATAAAAGGAATCGGGGCTAAACGACCTTTGGCATCAATCGTATGTAAAAATCCGTTGTAATAACCACCCCAACCATATTCAAAGGAACCCGAATATTTGCTGCTTGGATCACTGGATAACAAAAAGCCTTTCCTGAAATATTCATAATAACCCGGTTTAATCGCAATTCCCACCGGAGTAAAATTGTCTTCCAGGTTTTGAACACTCGCCTCAATATATCCCCCTAAAATTCCCCCATTTTGTAAATTAAACCAAAGCGGACCGGAAATAATATGCTGCTCAATTAATTTGCCCGTCTTTAAACTATGGTAAAACTCGGTGTAAACACCGGGCTCCCAGCTCCGTATCCACGAAGGCATCCATGCTTTTCGCACATTCATATCGATTCCGATGGCGTTAGAAGCAATATTCGTCCTTGACACAAAACCCATGGCGGGATTGTAGTTTTCGGTCACCCAGGTATTTGTCCAATACGCTGTATATAAATTCGTGGTATACAACAATTGCCCATAAGCCGCAAAACCATCTTGATTCGCTCGACTATCCTTCGTCATCGTGATCATACCCGAAAAGGAAAGTTTTTGATTAAAACGAAAAAAAGCATCCAGGGCAGCCGTGCTTTGTTGCTTCGAAATCGATTGCTTCGATGTCACAATCGCCCCGATTCGATTTTGTTTCCCTATATTTTCCGAATATCGCCCCACATAAAAATTCGTATAGGGATCACCGTCGCCTTCGCCTTGGCGCATAATGATGCCACCCAAATTGCGCTGATCTGACCGATATACCATACGAGTTCCTGCTGTAATCGCGATGGGATTGACATTGGCATCTAAACCGATCGTCCGACTAAAAAAGGGCTGAATGTACATAGAGCCACCCAAAATGGCATTAATAGGAGCCAATCCAGCGGAAAACAAGGAAGCATTTTCGAGAAAAAACTGTCTTCGTTCAGGAAAAAAGACAGAGAAGCGGGAAATATTATTGACCTGTCGGTCGACATCCGCCTGAGCAAAATCCGTATGGAAGGTAAGATCTAAAATCGTGGTAGGACTCATCGCCCATTTGATTTCACCACCCATTTTAAATGCTTCTTGGTTCGAATTCCCAATTTCGGTCCCTTCCGTTTTACGAATATTTTCGAGTAAATAAGGAATAAAACGAATGTTGGTCGCTGTAGGCGGCGGTGGAATAATTCCCTTCAATCGACCTGCATAATCCATACGCAAGGGGCTCATCGACCGTGGATGTGGTGACCATACCGTTAATTCATTCGAAGCCCTCCGAAGTCGGAAAAAATTAATCCCCCAATCCTGCGCTGCTTTTCCATCTGTTTTGGGATAGCGCAAGGTTTGCCATGGAATCGCGAATTCGGCGACCCAAGAACTATCCGAACGATGCGTCCGAACACGATATAAACCGTCCCAATCGATATCAAATTGTCGGTCATCAAAAGATAATAAATCCCTCTGCGCCCCATAGGCATTCGATTGCAATACCAAGGCGTTACGTTTATCTGAAAAACCATCCAGCGCAATGCCAAACAAATCGTTTTCCATAAATACATAATCCCGCTTTAAATTAGGCGAGCGATAGCGATTCCGGCCAATGGTATCACGTAAAATTGCCCCTACATATAGATATTGCTGATTATATAAAACCTTGACCTCGGAGGAAAAACTCGCTTTCTTTCCCTGGAAGGGTTCTACCTGGAAATTCAAGAAAATGGATTTTGCGTCCTTCCATGCTGGTTCGTCCAAATGCCCATCCGCATTCATTTGTGCTTCCACCGACAGTGGCACCAATTGCATTGCATCCGGCGAAGGTTTAAATACCTCTTGGGCTACAGAAATAAAGGGGAATAAAAGAAAAAGATACTTTAACATGTTATATTGACCAAAAACGTAAGGCAAATAAGCGAATTCCCCAAGGCAAACCCACCAAAGCCATCGGCCAAAATAACAGCGTGGACCAGACTAAACCAATCAAGAACAAAACACAAATAAGATTTAAATAAAGATTCCAAATAGGCTTTCTTGATTTCTTAGCAAACCAAAAAACCAAAGGAAAATTGAACGGAAACAACATCATCGAAGCAGGATTCCAAGCCATCACCTCATGATCCGTCCCTGTGGCCAAAAAGAAAATAAACCAAGCTAGTAAGCCCAAAACACTAAATAAAATAACATCCAAGCGAAAAAGGAATCGCGCATTTTGACGATATTTAATACTGACAAATAATAAAAAGGCCACAAGCAATTGGAGCATCGCCACAGGTCCAAACACATCGAATCCCGCTTTTTCTGCTTCGGGCGCTTGGAAAATCTGAAGGGGGGAATCGGCAAATTTTTGGCCCTTCACCTCGGCCATTTCCACTGCCAAACTTAGGTTATCTGGCAAATAACAGGACTCCGAAGCATTCGCTTTTTGATTCGAAGGAATACCCAAAGCTAAATTCATTCCCAAAGTCACCCATGCGTTCGTAGCTAAATAATGATTCATCCAATCACGATACGATAAACCTGCTAAATTTTTGTAGGCCGACCATTGAAAGGCATTGGGGGCAGCTTTCTCGATGATATCTCGTAAGCGCGTAGAACAATTATCATTAAAAAATTGATAGCGATAATTTTTATTCTCCGGTAATAAATTCGTCTCTAAAGCCTGATAAATCGTATTTTTTTGAAGCGAATCCAAATGCAAGGTTTGCAATTTCATCGAA